>DATHPB010000265.1:0-2647 GCA_035484295.1 Cytophagaceae bacterium | reverse complement strand
CCTTGTGTATTGGTGTATATGCCAAGACACAGGAACAAGCCAATGGTTTTGGTGCCATATCAGTAGTGATTTTGGCAACGATAGGAGGAATACTGGTGCCTAGTTTTGCGATGCCCAAGTCTTTTCAATTTTTCATGAATCTATCTCCTCTGCATTGGTGCTTGGAAGCTTATTATGGGTTATTCCTGGAAGGTGGTAAACTGGGCGACATCACCTCCAGTGTACTTCCTTTATTGGCAAGTATTGTAGTATTGCAAGTGATAGCTTTAATAGGACTTAAAAGGAAAAATTTAATTTAAAGAGGAATGGAAAACGAAGAGTTAAAACACAAACTGAAAGAACAGATCATAAAATACTTGAATCTGCTGGAAAAAACACCTGCAGATATCAAAGACGATCAGATCTTGTTTGGTGAAGAGTTAGGATTGGATTCTATCGATTCGGTGGAACTGATTGTATTGCTGGAAAGAGAATACGGCATCAAGATAAAAGACCCTAAAGAAGGAAGAAAAGTACTAGTGGATGTGAACACCATGGTAGACTATATCCAAAAACATAGAACAAGATAATTGATCGCGTGAGTAAAATCGTTGTCACTGGCTTAGGTATCATTACGGCGTTGGGAGATTCTGTCGCAACGAACCGTGATGCTTTGATGAAAGGGCAATGCGGTATTTCTTTTTTGGAATTGTTTCCTTCCCGTTATGCAGAGACGCTTCGTTTTGGCGAAGTGAAAATCAGCAACGAACAACTGAAAGAGAAGTTTGGGATAAAGGATCGGGGAGTTACAAGAACTACTTTACTGGCCATACATGCATTTGAGGAAGCTGTCGCAACCGGTGGGTTAACGAAAGCGCAACTGACTTCATGTGGTACGGCTCTGATCGGTGCCAATACTGTTGGAGGCATGTGTCTTACGGATGAATTGTACCACGATGCCAACAACGACTCAGAAGGTTCTGAATACATCTCTTCGTATGATATAGGTTCTGTCAATATATACATGCAACAGCGTTATGGGATCAAGGGGATAACCAATACCATCAATACCGCTTGTTCTTCTTCAGCCAATGCGATCATGTACGGTGCCCGCCTTATCCAGCACGGTTTCGCGGAAAGAGCTATTGTCGGCGGGGTAGATAGTTTGGCAAAATTTACCATCAACGGATTCAATTCGTTGCATATTTTATCACCTGAAATTTGCAGACCATTTGATCGTGATCGCCAGGGATTGAATTTGGGAGAAGGAGCTGCTTTTCTGGTGCTTGAAAAAGAAGAAGCTGCTGTTTCAAAAAAAGTATATGCTGTGCTTTCAGGTTATTACAATGCCAGCGATGCTTTTCATCCGTCTTCTTTATCGGATGAGGGTGATGGCCCTTATCTTGCAATGGAAGGCGCCGTACGCTCTGCAGGCCTGACAAGTAATCAGATTGATTTTGTCAATGCGCATGGTACGGGGACAGGTAACAATGATGAAGTAGAAAGCAAAGCAATGTTGCGCCTGTTTGAAAAAGTACCACCCTTTTCTTCTACGAAATCCAATACGGGACATACACTTGGAGGAGCAGGAGCTATTGAAGCCGTGTATAGTATTTTAAATTTGGAGCATCAGGAACTGTATCCGAGCCTTCAGTTTGAAACGGCCATTGAAAGTACAGGTCTAAAACCGTTGCTAAAATATATTCAACAACCGGTGAATCATGTCATGTCCAATTCATTTGGCTTTGGAGGGAATTGTAGCTCGTTGATTTTTTCTAAAGCATGATCTACATCCATCAAATAGCATCGGTTTCACCGCAGCAAGAATTGCTTGTAGATTCTATTGATCAAGTCAAAGAATCTACAGCTAATGTATTGAAAGCTGTGGAACCCACCTACGAAGGTATTCCACTGAGTATTCTTCGCCGTATGGGTAAAGCAGTAAGAATGGGAGTTGGAGCGGCATTGCCATTGATCAAGAAGGCAGATCTCCCTATCAATGGCATTGTAATCGGTACTGCCAATGGAGGAATGGAAGATTGCATTAAATTTCTTAATCAAGTCATCGAATTTGAAGAAGGGACATTGACACCAACTAATTTTGTGCAAAGCACTCCCAATGCTATTGCAGCGCAATTGAGTCTATTGTCTGTCAATAAAGGTTATAATATCACACATGTTAATAGGGGCCTTGCATTTGAAAACGCGATCCTGGATGTTTGGATGTTACTGAAAGAAAATCCTGCTCATACCTATTTATTGGGCGGTATAGAGGAAATCTCTTCGTACAATTACAACATCGATCATTTGGCAGATTGGTTCAAGAAGGAAAATTTGAGCAATAAAGAATTGTATGATTCTCGAACGGAAGGAACTCTTTCTGGTGAAGGTGCAGCAATGTTTATCGTGAACAATACACCCAAAGGAGCAATTGCAAAAATAGAAGCGTTACAGCTTTTACAAACAGATCTTGTGTCTGAAATCGAAGAACAATTACATTTGTTTCTGAAACAAAACCTTGCGCAAGGTGAATCGATAGACGTGTTTTTATCGGGTGAAAGCGGAGACATCCGTTCGTTACATTTTTTTGAAGCGGTGGAACATGTCATGAAAGGAACTACTATAGTGAGGTATAAACATCTCACAGGTGATTTTGCGACAGTTTCCG
>DATHPB010000264.1:0-8243 GCA_035484295.1 Cytophagaceae bacterium | reverse complement strand
CTAATACAGCAACCAATAACAGTCGCCAGATTTACTCTAAGATTGCAGGATTAAACATCTGGGAAAATGACGGAGCAGGTATACAATTGGGCATAGGTGGAAGAGGATTAAGCCCTAACCGCACGGCAAATTTCAACACGAGACAAAACGGTTACGACATGAGCGCAGATGCATTGGGTTATCCGGAAAGTTATTATTCTCCTTCTTCCGAATCAATCGAACGTATAGAGATTGTGCGTGGTGCAGCGTCTTTGCAATACGGTACACAGTTTGGCGGAATGGTTAATTTTAAATTGAAGAAAGGACCGCTGGATAAAAAAATGGAAACAACGTCACGTCAAACGGCAGGTTCCTGGGGATTTTTCAATACCTTCAACAGTGTAGGAGGGACAGTAAAAAAAATAAACTACTACACTTTCCTGCAACACAAGCAGGGAGACGGATGGAGACCCAACTCCGGTTTTAATAATAACGTGGCGTATACCGGGGTCACTTATAGCATGAATCCAAGATTGTCTATAGGTGTACAGTATACATACATGCATTACTTGGCACAACAGGCAGGAGGATTGAACGAAGCAGATTACAGAAGGGATCCGCATCAATCGACAAGAACAAGAAACTGGTTCAAGGTTAACTGGAACCTTGCTGCCGTAACGATGGATTATAAAATCAATGAGCTTGTAAAAATTAACACACGTTTTTTTGGATTAAGTGCTGATCGCTCGGCTTTGGGTATTCTGAGTACGACTAACGCATCTGATCCTGGTGGAGACAGGGATTTATGGACCGACAAGTATAGAAACTTTGGCAACGAGACAAGATTGCTTTGGCACTACAACCTTAGCAATGTAAGTTCAACGTTGTTAGTCGGTGAACGTTATTATAGCGGACATACGGCAAGGAAACAAGGTAAAGGAAACAGCAACTCCAGTGGTAACTCCTCCGATTTTGAATTCAACAGACCGGATAGTGTAGAGTATTCCAATTATTCTTTCCCGAATCAAAACATCGCTGTCTTTGCCGAAAATATTTTTCAACTGACACCGAAATTCAGCATTATTCCTGGTGTTCGCTACGAGTTCATCAAAACCGTGGCGGATGGTTTTTATAATTTACCCAAGACAGACCTGGCCGGTAATATTTACTATATCGATCACAATAATGAGTACCGTGTAAACAAAAGATCGTTTATCATCGGAGGTGTAGGAATGAGTTTTATCCAGAGCGACCTTGTTCAGCTTTATGCCAACGTCTCGCAAAATTACCGTGCCATCAATTTCAACGACATGCGGGTCATCAATCCTAATCTGCAGGTGGATCTTAACCTGAAAGATGAAACAGGCTATTCTGCCGACGTGGGAGCAAGAGGCAACGTGTCCAACATCATCAACTATGATATGAGTTTGTTCATGATTCATTACAACAACCGCATAGGTACGGTTCAGAAAACAGACTCGTTGAACAATGTGTACCGTTACCGTACTAACGTCTCCAGTTCGCTGAATGTAGGGGTAGAAACGTTCATTGAAGTCAACTTCTGGAGATTGATCAGAGGAGAAAGTGCAAAATCTAAGATTTCTGTATTCTCCAATCTTACTTATGTAAATGCTCGTTATACAGGTAGTGAGGAATCGGCGTATCATAACAAAAAAGTAGAACTGGCTCCGAATGTTATCTTTAAAACAGGAATCACATTTAAAACGAAAAAGTTTTCTGCTACTTACCAATATGCTTATACAGGAGAGCAATTTACCGATGCAACCAATGCTCCGGCCAATAAAAATGGAAACGGTGTATTGGGATTGATGCCGGCCTATTTTGTGATGGATCTTACGGCATCGTACAACATCAGTAGAACATTTTCTGTGATGGGTACCATTAATAATGTCTCAGACAACAGGTATTATACCCGCCGTGCCGACAGCTATCCGGGACCTGGAATCATTCCTTCTGACGCACGGGCTTTTTATGTGACCCTGCAAGTAAAACTGTAGATAATCATAGACAATGGTCAATGGTAGTCGACCAGATTGAATTTTTGTTATCCACGTTCGGAACAATGCTGTAATTTTTCTCACAATCAAGTGAATCAGGCAGTTTTTAGCGGAATTGCAGACCATTGATCGCAGGTAACAAGCTGCGTTTATCAGTTGACACTCTATTTGAAATTTGGTATCTTGGCCTTAGATACTAAGACAACGTTTTGATCAACAAGCTACATATTCCCATCAGAGAACTGGTCGCGGCCGATCCTAAACTTGGCTTTGTCTTGCATGCCCAAGGTATCAAGTTTTACGAACATGCCGATAGTACCGTAGCATCTATCAGTAAGCAATATGCATTCAACCTGAAACAGTTTTTGTCGCAGGTCGATTGGCAATATCAATACCAGTTGCTGAAAGATCCTTTGTCGCTCAACAAATATTCAGCGTTGTACGTGATCGATTACCTTAGCTTCATGCACCGCATGTTTGTGAAAGAAAAGCTTCCGTATTTCTCCTCCATCATTCAGGATTTTCAAAATAAAACAGACGATAAGAGAATCACAGACCTGAAGTGGGCTTTCCCTTATTTTCAGGAAGATTTCGTTCACCATATTTTTGAAGAAGAAGACCACCTGTTTGCTTATGTACGCCACATGGCAAAAGCTATACAAGCAAAGAAAATTTCTTCCAGGTTATCCATGGACATGGAACGTTGTGCCATAAAGGATTATTCGTTGCATCATTTGCTGGACGACGATGAGATGGCAGGAATTCGTTCATTGACCAATCACTACACTCATCAGGCTTCTGATTCACTTGAACTGCGGGTGCTGTTTTTCGAATTGAAAGAATTTGAAAAAGAGCTGAACTTTCACGCGCGGATAGAAAACGAAGTATTATTTCCTAAAGCATTGACCATGGAAAACAGTGTACGTGCCATACTCCGTAACACCAGATCTTGCAATTGATGCCGCGTATCCTGGCGATCGATTATGGATTGAAACGTACTGGTCTCGCGGTGACGGATCCTTTGCAATTGATTGCCAATCCACTAACCACTGTACCAACTGCCGAATTGCTAGACTTTTTGATCGATTATGTCAAAAAAGAAGACGTGAGTTTATTCGTGATTGGTATGCCCAAGCGGCTTGACAATACTCCTTCACAAACCGCAATGAATGTTAAGGGGTTTATTAAAGCATTGCAACGGGAGATTCCCAACATGCCAGTGGAAGAAATAGACGAACGTTATACGTCAGTCATGGCTATGGATGCCATGATAGCTGGAGGCATGAAGAAAAAAGACAGGAGGGATAAAGCAAATGTGGATAAAGTGAGTGCGGCTATTATTTTGCAGTCTTACATGGAATCGAGGAAATAACCATGGCAAGAACCAAGACAGGTATCAATGGAATGGTTTACCTTAGATAAGAGGAAAACGGTGACAAATTTGAAATACTTTCCTTCCTTTTAGTTATTTTTAAAACTGATAACCTTATTACCTGATCATGATTTATCCTATCGTTGCCTACGGAGACCCGGTGTTGAAGAAAGTGGCAGAAGAAATTCCCAAAGGAGAAGACCTGAAGCAGCTCATTGCTGACATGTATGAAACCATGTATACCGCAAGCGGTGTCGGTTTGGCTGCTCCTCAGATTGGATTAAGCAAACGATTGTTTATCATTGATGCCGGTGGTTTTGAAGATTCGGAATATCCCGATTTGAAAAAGGCATTCATCAATCCGGTAATCATAGAAGAGATGGGCGAAGATTGGCCTTACGAAGAAGGTTGTTTAAGCATTCCCGGCATACGTGCGGCAGTAGAGCGTCCGGAACGCCTGATCATTAAATATTACGACGAAAACTGGAACGAGCACCAGGAAGAATATGGAGGCATGGCGGCTCGTGTCATCCAACATGAATACGATCACATCGAAGGTGTTTTATTTACTGATCACCTTTCGCCTTTAAAGAAAAGGCTGTATAAGTCTAAGCTGGTCAACATCAGCAAAGGTGTTGTAGATGCCACTTACCGTATGCGTTTCCCTGTAAAGCGATAGTGTCATGAGTAGCGTTGACTTGCATTTGTCTAAGCTTCCACATACCGGTACCAATATTTTTACAACTATGTCGGGCCTGGCTGTAGAACACAACGCGGTAAACCTCGCACAAGGTTTTCCTGATTTCGATGTTCCGTCTTATCTGATTGATCGGATGATGCATCACATGCAATCGGGGAAAAACCAATATGCACCGATGCCAGGTATTTTATCACTTCGTGAAAAGCTGTCTATAAAATATGCCAGTGTATACGGCATTGATTTCGATCCTGCAGATGAAATAACCATTACCTGTGGAGCTACAGAGGCCTGTTTTTCAGTGATCACAGCGATGATCAAAACAGGAGATGAAGTCATTATCATTGAACCGGCTTTTGATTGTTACGAACCGGCTATTTTACTTAACGGTGGTAACCCTGTGTTTGTAAAGACAACGTATCCTGATTTCAAGATCAATTGGAATAAAATAGAAGAAGCCATTACTCCCCAAACACGGCTGTTGATTCTTAATTCTCCTCACAATCCCACTGGTACCATATTCACCAAAGACGACGTGGTGGCCTTGCGTGAACTATTGCATCGCTATCACCAAGTGTTTGTGTTAAGTGACGAGGTATACGAACACATGGTTTTCGACGGTGAGCATCATCATTGCTTAGCGGCGGATGAATTCATTAAAAACAGAACGTTTACCGTTGGTTCATTCGGAAAAACTTATCATGCTACGGGATGGCGTCTTGGTTTTTGCGCCGCTCCGAAATACCTAACGAAAGAATTTAGAAAAGTACACCAATTCAATACGTTTAGTGCCGTGACACCTATACAGCATGCAGTGAGCGATATGCTGGACGATACGGATTGGCACCATAATCTTTCATCTTTCTTTCAGTCTAAAAGAAATTATTTTTTAAATGCAATCAAACATTCCAAATTCAAAGGAATACCTACACAAGGTACATACTTCCAATTGTTGTCGTATGCTGCTGTCAGTGACAAGACAGAAATAGAAATGGCCAACTGGTTAGTCAAAGAAATGAAACTTGCAGCGATACCGATTTCTGTGTTTTACCGCGACAAGACAGAACAGCAGATTTTACGTTTTTGTTTTGCAAAAAAAGAGGAGACTTTAGAACAAGCTGCAGAGATATTATGCAAGATCTGAAGTTAGCACTTGTACAAACGGATCTGCATTGGGAAGATCCAACGGCCAATCGCAGCATGCTGGAAGAAAAAATCTGGCAGTTGAAAGAGCATGTGGATGTGATAGTACTGCCGGAGATGTTTACGACAGGTTTCACGATGAAAGCGGCGCAGCATGCAGAGGGTATGAATCTTCATACGTCCAGATGGATGAAGCAGATGGCTGCACAAACAAATGCTGCAATTTGTGGAAGTTACATTGTCAAGGAAAACGGTACCTTCTATAACCGATTGCTGTGGATGTTTCCTGATGGAACGTTTCATACTTACGATAAAAGACATTTGTTTCGGATGGCTGGTGAACACGACGTGTTTGGTGCGGGACGGGAGAAATTGATAGTAGAATGGAAAGGATGGAAAATTTGTCCGTTGGTGTGTTATGACCTGCGGTTCCCTGTTTGGTCGAGAAATGTAGCGAACGCTTACGACGTATTAATCTATGTCGCCAACTGGCCTCAAGCGCGGGTAAAGGCATGGAGTACCTTATTGAAAGCTCGTGCCATTGAAAATATTTCCTATGTGGTAGGGGTGAATAGAACAGGCATAGATGGTCATGATATTCCTTACAACGGTGCATCCGCTTGCATCGATTTCAAGGGAGACACCCTGTGGGAACTGGAAGATACGGAAGGCATAGAGGTATGTACCTTATCTGCAGAGGCACTGCTACAGTTCAGAGAGAAATTTCCGGCATGGAAAGATGCCGATCAATTTAATATTCAATAACAATGACTATAGAAAGATTATATGATTTATATCTCGCTTCTACCGGAGTGAACACGGATACACGAACAGTAAAGGCAGGACAGATTTTCTTTGCATTGAAAGGACCTAATTTCAATGCCAATGATTTTGCTGTCAAGGCGCTGGAAGAGGGAGCCTTGTATGCAGTTATCGATGACGCGAGTTATGCCTTGACCGAACAATACATCGTAGTAGAAGATACGTTGGATACATTACAGCAATTGGCTTTGTATCATCGTCGCCGGTTCAATGTACCATTTATTGCGGTAACGGGATCAAATGGGAAAACAACCACGAAGGAATTGATGAACGTTGTCTTGTCTAAAAAATACAAAACGTATTGCACACAAGGCAATTTAAACAACCACATCGGTATTCCTCTTACGCTGCTTAGTGTAGCAAAAGGAACAGAAATGGTGATCGTAGAGATGGGTGCCAATCATCAAAAGGAAATTGAAGGGTATTGTAAAATTGTGGAACCTACACACGGTTTGATTACCAATATGGGCAAAGCTCATCTGGAGGGTTTTGGAGGTGTAGAAGGAGTGAAAAAAGGGAAAGGTGAATTGTACAGGTATCTGGAAGCTACAGATGGCGTGGCTTTTGTGCGAAGTGAAGATGCAGTGTTGAGAGAAGAATGCAAAGTAAACAAAATTTTTTACTATGGCAGCAGAGGCGATTACAGCTGGACGGAATTAGTAGAAGATGTACCGGTAGTGATTTATACGGATGAGAAAGAGAGAAGAATCAAGACACATTTCAATGGGGTGTATAATTTTTACAACATGGAAGCGGCACAATGTGTAGGCAAATATTTTGATGTACCCTTGAACCTGTGCGACGAAGCCATTGAAAATTACATTCCCAAGAACAACCGTTCACAACACCTGGTATTGGGGACTAACATTGTGATGCTGGATGCCTATAATGCGAATCCATCTTCGATGAAGGCTGCTCTGATTAATTTCACAAAACAGGAAGCGAAACATAAAGTCGTCATTTTAGGAGATATGCTGGAACTGGGTGGGGAGACACAACACGAACATGAAGAGTTAGGAAGATGGCTCCTGGAACAGGATTACGATCGTGTAGTGTTGTGCGGAAAGAATATGCAATACGCTGCCGCGCTGAGTCCGAAGTTTACCTACTATCCCGATCCGGAATTGCTACTCAAGGATTTTGACTGGGACAAAATCAAGCATGCACATGTGTTCATTAAGGGCTCCAGAGGAATGAAACTGGAACGAGTGCTGGACTGTTAGGTTATGTACTTGAGGAAATAAAATACCAGTTGAGAAAAAAAATGCAAAGCTTCGTTAAAAGAATCAGAAGAGCTTAAGCCTAAGCTGTAAAAATAAATTGGCCCAATTTTTCAATGCTAATAGTGGGAACCAATTTTAAAATTACAACTATGGCAAAGTATTCAGAGAAAGCACAGGACGCTGTTAAAAGTGCCTTGCACAGGGAAAAGAATCCGGACGAAGCGGAGAAACCGTGAAAAGCCGTGAAAAGGCAATAGCCATTGGGCTTTCAGAAGCTCGTGCTAAAGGTGCAAAAGTTCCATCGAAAACATCTGGCGCGAAGAAAACGACAGTAAAAAAAACAGCTAAAAAGTCGATGGGCAGCAAGTAAAAGAAAAAGAGGAACAGTCGTTCCTCTTTTTCTTTCTTTAGTAATAGGTTACACCACAATTCGGATGATTCTTTTTGAATCGAGCAATTTCATTTTTATCGATTCCGGTATGTATGCATTTGAGAGAAGTAAGAAAATCCAGTTTATGAATTCCTCCCAGGCTTTTTATTTGTGGACAGTTAGAGATGTCCAATTCGCGCAGCAACGTGAAGTTATCAATGATGCTGTAGTCTTGTATACTGGAAGTGTTTAGGTATAACTTGATCAGGTAACGGTAATTTTTGATCGGATCTAGCGTGGTGATTTTATTGCTGGACAGATCCAGGTGAAATATTTTTTGCAAGTTGCGTATAGGTTCCAATGAAGTGACTCCCGTATTGTAAGCGTCCAGTAAAACGAGATTGGCCATGTTTTGAACAGGTGTCAGGTCCTTGATTTCTATTTTGCGGAAAGAAATTTTCTCCATGTTAATCAGTCCTTTTACCGCATCAATGTTTTTCAGCTTGATGTTTAGAGACACATTTAACTCTTTCAGGTTAATGAGGTCTTTCACCGGTGTGATGTCATCCAATTCATTTTCGGAACAATTGAATTTTATCAGGCTTATGCAAGTGGCGAT
>DATHPB010000263.1:0-11709 GCA_035484295.1 Cytophagaceae bacterium | reverse complement strand
ACTCTCAATATGATAGATGTCTTGGCTTTCAATATAAGTAATTACGTTTTTTGTAAAAAACTCCCTCACCTGCAAATCATTGAATCCATTTAATTTATAAGTCTTAGAAAACTTAGGGTGATCCGCAAAATTGATATCACTCATGAATGCACTTTCTAAAAACTTTTCTTCTTTCAAAATAAAGAGCGGAATACCCAAATGAAGATTAGAGACAGACAATACGGTAACATTGCTTACACCCGCCTTAAAGTCACCACCTGAAATGATGGAAAGATCCGATAAGACATAATTGATACCTCCCTCTTCCTTACTCAGCACATTGCCTTCGTATTTTATTACTTTATTATCGGTACTCAACTTACCATAGTTAGAAGAGATGTTTTTGTTGAAATCTTTGTATGAGAAACCTGATTGAGAAGCCAACACTTTCAACCTGTCTTCTCTTGTAGCACGGTATCCTTCAAGAAGAAGATCTTTGTTTGTCAAAATCCTGTCTGATAAAGGATGCGCAGATACCGGTTGCAGGTTTTCAGTGCCTATTATTTTCAAATCTCCTCCATCTCTATGATAGTCTTCTCCCAAGTGGTGAAGATGTTCCATTACGGTGTGATCAACATATTCGACTTGTGACAAGTCCAATTGCAGACGATCTTTTGTAGTGAATTGATCCAGTTTTTTTTTTAAGCCCAAGTAGTTGCTAAACGTAAGCACACCCTTAACAGCTAATTTATGTTCGTTTTTATCCTTTGAAGTTATCGTTACAATAGTGTTAAATAAATACTTGATTTTCGCTCCGTTCAAAACTTGTAAGAAAAGCTCCATCACAATGCCTGAAGCAATGCCGATGATCAGATCTGTGGCTAATGTCACAACGATAGTGAATACAAATACCAGCAGTTGTCCTTTCCCTACATTCAAGGTCTCTTTAAACACTTTGGGTGAAGCCAGTTTGTAACCTGTAAAGATCAGCATCGCTCCCAAGGCCGCCAAAGGAATGTGACGAATCAAACCCGGCAACAACGCAACAAACAACAGCAAAAAGCATCCATGGAAAAAATTAGACCAGACTGTTTTACCACCATTGTTGATGTTTGCCGTACTACGGACAATTTCCGAGATCATCGGTAAACCACCTATCATACCGGCGAGTGTATTGCCAATGCCCACACCAACCAGGTCTTTATTTATTTTCGACTTTCTTCTGTATGGGTCAAGAACATCAACTGCTTTACTGCTCAATACAGATTCCAAACTTCCGACTAAGGTAAACATGATAATGTATTTCCACGTTAGCCATGTACCGATAGCTGTCCAATTCGGAAAGTGAATCCCTTCCAAAATGTTATCCGGTAGCGTCACAAGAAATTCCGGACCTAACTTGTATTCCTGTCCGTTGGAAAAAAAATAGCTATGTGCATGTTCCAAATCAAAATACATGCCCAATGGAACAACCACCAACACTACCAGCATAGGGGCCGGTATCATTTTTGCATATTTATTTTTAATCAGGGGAAGAGTAAATAGAATGATTAGACTAACAAAACCAATAATGGCAATGTCAGGATTCATGGTAGTAATGCTATGGGGTATTTCAGCTAAAAGTTCAAGAGGTTCTCTTGTATCATCCGGTCTTATCCCAAGAGCCAGGTGTGTTTGTTTTGCGACAATGATAATACCGATAGCGGCAAGCATGCCATGCACTGCAGAAGTCGGAAAGAAATCACTCAACGCTCCGGCTCTTAAAATGCCAAGCAAGGTTTGAAGAATACCGGAAATGACAATTGCTGCCAGAGCAAGCTCATAACCCCTCATCGGGTCAGTATTACCCGCCCCAAGTTCTGTTACGGCTCCAATGGCAATAACGATAAGACCTACAGCAGGTCCTTTAATGGCTACGTTTGCACCCCCTATAAAGGAAACCAAAAGGCCTCCTATAATGGAAGTAAAAATACCAGCGATAGGAGGAAAACCACTTGCAATAGAAATACCCAGACACAATGGTAAAGCAATAAGAAATACCAAAAAACCGGAAAGCATATCATGCTTCCAATTTTGCTTCAAACCTTCAAAGTCATCTTTGAGTGTCTTGTGATCAGTTGTCATGTTGATTTATAACCCGTGCTGAACAAACATATCAGAAAAATCTGGATCAAATCTGTATTTACAGGACGACAAAACGTGTCTGGAGAATGGTTACTTAGACCATAACACATACCTGATGGCCAGGCTAATTACGCTTGATCTGAAATGGTTGATGGTCTTGCCGGAAGCGGCTTCTAAGGACTCTTTTCCCGACTGGCCAAAAACACCGTTGAGAGCAGTCGACGATTGGTATTGCTGATCTGTGGTATAGAAGTTAGAAGAGGTAAGAGGGAATTGATACCTCAATTCAATGTCCAGGTTATAATAACGTCCCATCAAAAAACTCTTTCCTATGCCGAAGTTCAGGTTGACGGAAAGAGGTGAGAATTTGTCAGCCGTCGCTTTACTGCTGATGTTTCTGATGGTTGTATAATCTATATTTCCATCGCTGGCAATAGCGTTGGTTACTGAATCTTCGTCCGCTATAATCTTTGCCTTGCTATTGATATTCAAAGAAAAACCTCCTGATACAAATACTCGTTGATAAGACAATAATTCGTATTTGATCATGATCGGAATATTGGCATAAAGATAATGAACCTTAGCCGTCGACCTTATAGTTGTCTGTTGGTCTTCTCCACCAGAGGAATACGTATCGCTTATATAGTTTTGAGTAAAGGTAGAACGGAAATAATTAAAACTAGGATCAGTCAGCAGTGTAAATTTTTCATTGATCTCATATTGGAAAAATCCACCAATACCAAACTGAAAGCCCGCTTTGGAACGAATATCGTATTTCTCTATACCAGGATGATTAGATTGAAGAGCATGTGCGGCCTGTTTCAAATGAGGCGAACGCATAAAGCCTAGTCCAGGATTTAGTTTTAATCCGAACGATTTAGTTTGAGCGTTTAGGAGCAGGGATGATAAAAAAAAGGTTAGAAAGAGGACAAGTCCACCAATTTTGATTCTCATAATCATTTTCTTACGTAGAAACGGCCAAAGTGTTTCAAGGATTAAATATAACAAGGGAATGGAAGAGTACATACCTTTTTTCGGTAAGAATGCTCTTTTCACAACAATTCAATGTAATTTTGTATACTGATTATTCACCCATTTCAGATTTCTAATAAAGATGTTGGCACAACTAGAATTATTGAAAAAAGAGCTGGAGGGCGATTTGTTTACTGACACTACCCTTCGCACGCTGTATGCCACTGATGCATCAGCTTACAGAGAACTTCCACTAGCCGTTGCAAGACCAAAATCTTCGGCTGATATCTCCAAGCTCATTTCATTTGCCAATAAATACAAAACATCGTTGATCCCTCGTACGGCAGGCACTTCATTGGCCGGACAAGTAGTAGGAAAAGGTATTGTGGTAGATGTATCTAAATACTTTACCAATATTCTGGAATTGAATACCGTCGAGAAATGGATTCGTGTGCAGCCGGGCATTGTATTGGACGAGTTAAACAAACTCTTGGAACCGCAGGGTCTTTTCTTTGCTCCGGAAACCTCTACTTCTAACCGTTGCATGATCGGTGGAATGGTTGGCAATAACTCTTGTGGCTCCCATTCTGTGATTTACGGAACCACACGTGACCATGTCTTAGAAATCAAGGGCTTTCTGAGTGATGGAAGCTACGTGCACTTTCATGATTTAAGTCCAGAAGAGTTTGAAGCCAAATGCAATGGCACGACACTTGAAAGCAAACTTTACAAGTACACTAAGAATGTACTGTCTGATGCCAATCATGCGGCAGAAATACGAAAAGAATTTCCAAAGCGTTCTATCCGAAGACGAAATACAGGCTATGCCATAGATGAATTGCTGGAAAGAGAACCTTTCACGCAGACAAAGCAACCGTTTAATTTTTGCAAACTCATTACCGGTTCCGAAGGAACATTGATGTTCATGGATGAGATCAAGTTAAATTTGATTGATCTCCCTCCCAAAGAAAAAGCCGTGGTTGCCGTACACTTGAACAGTATTGCCGAAGCAACAAGAGCAAATATTATTGCACTGAAATACAAGCCCGGCGCAGTAGAGTTGTTGGACGACGTGATTCTTCAATGTACAAAAAGCAACATCGAGCAATCTAAAAATCGTTTCTTTGTTCAAGGCGACCCTGCTGCATTGTTAGTAGTGGAGTTTGCCCGTCATTCTAAAGAAGAAATTTCAAAACTCACAGCAGACATGGAAGCGGAGATGAGAGCCAATGGTTATGGTTATCATTTTCCTGTATTGTTCAGTAATGACATCAATAAAGTATGGTCTCTCCGCAAAGCCGGACTAGGTCTGCTGAGCAACGTTCCAGGTGATCGCAAAGGAGTACCTTGTATTGAAGATACTGCCGTAGATCCCCAGGATCAACCTGCCTATATCGACGAGTTTCAAGCCATCCTGAACAAATACAACATGCAATGCGTGTTTTATGCACACATTGGTGATGGGGAAATTCACTTACGGCCCGTGCTGGATTTGAAAACACAAAAAGATCGAGACTTGTTCTACACCATCACAGATGAAGTAGCTACCCTGGTAAAAAAATATAATGGTTCTCTCAGTGGAGAACATGGTGACGGACGCGTTCGAGCACCGTTCATCAAAAAAATGATCGGTGAGAAAAATTATCAATTGATCATTGACCTTAAAAACAATTGGGATCCGAATCATATTTTGAATCCGGGTAAAATCGTAAACGCGGCACCGATGAATCAGTTTTTGCGTTATGAACCCAATCAGGTAACTCCTGATATCAAAACAACATTTGATTTCTCTTCTTCACTGGGTATCGTCCGCATGGCCGAACAATGTAATGGCGCCGGAGACTGCCGCAAGTCTCATATCATTGGCGGAACCATGTGCCCTAGCTACATGGCAACCCGAAATGAAAAAGACACGACAAGGGCAAGAGCAAATATTTTGCGTGAGTTCCTGACCCGCTCTACCAAACCCAACAAGTTTGATCATAAGGAAATAAAAGAAGTGATGGATCTTTGCCTCTCTTGCAAAGGTTGTCGCTCTGAATGCCCTTCCAATGTAGACGTGACCAAACTTAAAGCGGAATTCCAACAACAGTATTACGAAAGCAATCGCATCCCATTTCGTTCATGGGCCATCGCTCACTTTACACAAGCCAATGCCATCAACAGCAATTGGCCTGGCCTGGCGAATTTTGTAATGAAGAATGCGGTAACAGGAACCTTGTTGAAAAAGACATTGGGCATTGCCACGTCAAGACCATTACCTGCCATGAGCAAGCAAACGCTTCGTTCTTGGGCAAAGAAAAACCTCGCTGATCTTCAACCTGAAAATCCTAAGGGAACGGTTGTTTTGTTTTGTGATGAATACAGCAATTACAATGAGGCGCACATCGGGGAAAAAGCGGTGAGACTTCTGACTCGCTTGGGTTATGCGGTAGAATTCATAGCACACAAGGAAAGTGGTCGTACATTCTTATCTAAAGGATTGGTGAAGAAAGCACAAAAAATCGCACAAGCCAATGTTGCTACATTCAAAGACATCATAGGACCTAACAAACCGTTGATTGGCATAGAACCTTCTGCCATTCTGGGTTTCAGAGACGAGTATCCTGTATTGGTAGAAAAATCCGAACAAGAAAATGCACGTCGCTTGGCAAAGAATTGCTTTCTTATAGATGAGTTCATCGCTAACGAGATCGATGCCGGAAGAATTGAAGCTTCCGCTTTTACTACTGCGGAAAAAACAGTGAAACTGCATGGACACTGCCATCAGAAAGCATTGTCTTCTGTAAACTACTCTCAGAAGTTACTTTCTATTCCTGCCAATTACAAAGTGGAAGTTATTCCTTCAGGTTGCTGCGGAATGGCGGGAAGCTTTGGATACGAAGAAGAGCATTTCGACGTATCGATGAAAGTGGGTGAACTGGTTTTGTTCCCCGCAATACGTAACAGCGGTGCAGATACGATCATCGCTGCACCTGGAACAAGTTGCCGACATCAGATCAAAGATGGCACAGGTCGCGTTGCACAACATACGTTAGAAGTATTGTACGATGCGTTAGCTTAACGCTTGCCTTTAATTCTTAAAAACAAAACGGCTGTCATAAATGACAGCCGTTTCTAGTTGTAATCAATCACCGTTTACTAAAGCCTTATTTTTTTACCAGATAGTAGAAATTGGCATACTTAATGAAATTGGAATAGGCACCGCCAATAGCCAGTATTAACCCTGACTTGCCAAGCATAAATCCTTTTTTGAAAATATAGAATTGTATAAATGAAGAAATCGGATTGAGAATCAATTTCCACGACTGAAATTTCTTTCCTCTTCTTACCATTTCTTCCGCCCCGTATTTTCCATAGGTATTCATTTTGGCAAAGTACTGGTTCAGCGAATTATAACTGTAGTGTAACAGATCAGCATGCAAATGTCCCAAACATTGTCGGTCTTTTATTTCCACACCTTCATGTAAAATATTTTTATTGAACCGGCAAAAGCGTTTATCAAACAAACGGGTAACTCTTCCCGGATACCAAGGCTTGATCCATTGGTTCATGAAAAATGTACGTCTCGGCATGTCAAAGGCAATCAATCCGGATTCCATTTGAAGCAAATAGGAAATCTCGTATCGAAGTTCTTTGGTCACCATCTCATCTGCATCAATCCACAAAACCCAGTCATTTGTGGTATGTTCCAATGCTGTTTGTTTAGCAGGAACAAAACCCTTCCAGGGTGCACTTATTACTTTGCAATTCGTGTAGGTTTGAGCGATTGTTACTGTATTGTCTTTGCTATAGCTGTCTACAACAATGATTTCATCGGCCCATTGAACGGAAGAAAGACAATTATTAATATTTTCTTCTTCGTTATATGTAATAAGAATAACAGAAACTTTTGGATTCAACATGTTTCTTCTCGAGTTATACTAATTGATTCAATATAGGTTTATCTTTCTTCCAGAAATCAGATAATATACAAACAAGGTTGAAAAGTAGACTAAAAACGAGTGTTCATCTACCATAGGTTTTTCATAACACAAACCTTACAATCGAATAATACTAATGCATCGTTGCAGATGAAAAATATTCCCCCGTTTAAATCATATATTAGTCTAAATTTTACAACAGCATATAGCGATTCACATCATGAAAAAAACAGTCATCGATTTTGCCGGCAAGCCCATTGATCCGGGAGAAGCTTACAAAGGAAATTTTGTTCGCAAAAAAATATTTGACCTCATCAAGCAAGAATATCCTTCTTTCAATGAAGATAGCTATGTATCGATTGATGATATGAACCGATACCGGAAAAAATACATAGAAAAGCTTATTCAACAAGAAGTAGGAGACCTGGATTATCTTGAAAAAGAAGTGGTGAAGTCCATCACCAATCAAGAACTTTTATCTGACAACATCGAAGAAAAATCTGATCTACAACTTACTCTTGCACAAAAACTAGCTGATCGGGTAGCAATATTTGGCGGGAGTTGGGCATTCATTATTTCTTTTTTTGTGTTCATGTTAGTTTGGATTATTGCCAATGTCATCGTATTGTCGTTTAAAGCATTTGATCCCTATCCTTTCATTCTCCTTAATCTGATTTTATCTTGTCTTGCTTCCATTCAGGCACCGATCATTATGATTAGTCAGAACAGACAGGAAGAAAAAGACCGTTTGCGTAATCAACACGATTACCAGATCAATTTAAAGGCAGAATTGGAAATTCGTTTGTTAGATGAAAAAATGGATCACCTGATCATTCACCAAAATCAACGTCTTACAGAGATTCAAGAATTGCAGGCCGATTACATGGAAGATATTTTGAACAGGCTTTCTTTACTTAAAAAGTGAGTAAACCACAAAGCTTGAAACGTACGCCACAGCTGTCATGAATACAAATTGTACGATGGGCCACTTCCAGCTCTTCGTTTCCCTGTAAACTACAGCCAGTGTACTCATGCATTGCATGGCAAAGACATAAAATACCAAGAGCGACAAAGACCTGGCAATATTGTAAAACGCAGCACCTGTTTCCGGATCTTTTTCGCTCTTCATTTTTTGAATGACAGAATCCGATTCTTCCGCTTGATCTCCTATGCTGTAAATAGTGGCCATCGTACCGATGAAAACTTCTCTTGCTGCAAAAGATGTAATCAGTGCAATACCTATTTTCCAATCAAAGCCCAATGGTTTAATCACCGGTTCAATCAACTTACCAAAGTGACCGGCATAGGAAGCTTCCAGTTTTTTTGAAGCAACATAATTTTCCGTTTCTGCCAACGAGTATTGCTTGATTTGCGCCTCTTGCTTGGCCGCTACAGTTAATTTTTCCATTTCCGCTCGGGGACCATACGTAGCCAACACCCACAAGACAATGGATATGGCAAGGATTATCTTTCCTGCCTCAAATACAAATGTTTTTACTTTCTCAACAATAGCCAATCCTACATTTTTCCATCTCGGCATTTTATAAGAAGGAAGCTCCATAATAAAATAACCCCTTTCCTTAGAACGCAAAATCCAATGCAAAACTACTGCCGATAAAATGGCCGCCATAAAACCAAGTAAGTATAAACCCATCATCACAATACCCTGAAGATTGAAAACACCGAGTATCGGTTTCGAAGGAATGACCAATGCAATGAGTACAGTATATACCGGTATTCGCGCAGAACAACTCATGAATGGTGTAACTAAAATAGTGATGAGTCGTTCTTTCCAATTGTCAATGCTACGTGTCGCCATGATGGCCGGTACAGCGCATGCCACACCGGAAATCAAGGGAACAACGCTTTTTCCACTCAATCCAAATTGACGCATGGCTTTATCCATGATGTACATGACCCGTGACATATAACCGGTTTCTTCAAGTACAGATATGAAGCCAAACAGTATGGCAATCTGCGGAATAAAAATTAACACGCCACCGAGACCGGCTATAAGACCTTCTGTAATCAAATCTGTCAGTGCTCCTGGAGGCAAACTTTTTTGTACAGTCAGTTTTAAAAACCCTATGGCCTCGTCAATCATATCCATCGGTACTTGTGCCCAGGCAAAAATGGCTTGAAACATGACAAACAAAACAAGAAAAAACAGTGCAAAACCATATATTTTATGAGTAAGCACTTTATCTATCCGTTCTGTCCAACGGTTGTTTTCCTGAGAAAGAACCGGTACAAAAATAGTTTCTTTGATGATGTTGCGGATGATACTGTAACGACTCAATGTCTCTGCCGACTGTGTACTTGTAGATTGAAACTCGTTGGCTTTAACAATGGCACGTATGGCTGCTTTGTCGTATTCACTTAGGCTTAACATGCCTTCGTATTGATGCGCCAACAATAACGCCATGTAATCGTTGTCGATTTTCATGTGCTCCTTAATGGCAGGAACAACGTCCGATGCTAGTTCTATAGGTTTTAGATAACGCTCAGGAGGATTGCGCACCGGACAGGCCATGGCAAATTTGATTTGTTCTATGCCTTCTCCGGTACGTGCATTGACCGGGATAATCGGCACATTTAATTTTCCGATGAGCTTGTCAATGTCGATTTGCTTGCCATCTTTTTTGGCAAGGTCCAACATGTTCAATGCAAGAATAACGGGAAAACCAAGGTCTCTGACTTGTGTAAATAAAAGTAAATTTCTTTCCAGCGTTGAGGCGTCAATGACAACAATTAAAAAATCCGGCGTCTCTTTAAGAAAGGCATCAAACAAATAATCCATCACCACCTGTTCATCTGCCGATTTGGGATACAAACTATAAGTCCCGGGCAGGTCAACAATCTCTGCTTGTTGAGAAGAAGTCAACTTACAGATTCCCGTTTTTTTATCTACGGTAACACCTGGAAAATTTCCGATTTTCTGATTGAGCCCTGTCAACTGGTTAAACAAAGACGTCTTACCGGAATTAGGATTTCCAATCAGTGCTGCTTTCAAGAGTGGTAAAGAGGCCATGAAATGTTAATCTTGTTTTTAAATTAACATGATGGTAGCAGCTTCTCGAAGTCTCATAGACAATGCATAACCACCCACACGTATACAAATAGGATCACCAAAAGGTGCTTTGTGCGATAGCTCTACTTCACTGCCCGGCAGACAACCCATCTCCAGAAATTTTAAGGACATGATTTCATCCTTGAAACAGCATACCGTTCCTTTTTCTCCTGGTTTCAGATCTGCAACACTCCTTTGCACCTCGTGTATTTATTTAGAATGATTCAAAACAAAGGTAAGTCGGGAAGGTTAAAGGAACAAGGGAATGAAAAGGTATTTTATAAGGAAGAGCAAGGAAAAATGAAAGATACCCATTTCCTGGGTTACACCTTACAGCCTAAAAAAACTCCATGCTGTAAGACGCATGAAACGTTTCCTGGGTATTCAATTCTATTATTCCTTCCTTATTCTCCAACTTGCCATTCGCATCTTCAAAATCTGCAATACCATACCAAGGCTCTATGCATAAGAAGGGACCTGGTTTTGTCCATATACCCATATATGGAAATCCCCGAAAATTAAACCGTAAGCCGTGCGATGACTTCGCAGAGGTCAATGTGATGGAATCAGATTTCAGTGACTTAAAAATAATAGCGTCTTTCGCTCCGAAGAGATCATATGTCAGTGGAATCACATTCGTGTTGTCTGCAAATACTTGCTCCGTTTTTCTTGATATGCCATCAGTGCCAACCAATAGACGTTTCGTTGTCTCTTTCCTTTCAAATGTCAACCGATAATCTTCAAACGCGAGTCCTTGTTCCAAAGGGCAGTTGAATCCAGGATGGGCGCCGATGGAAAAAAACATTTTCCCTGTTCCTTTATGAAGTACTCTGTAAGCCACGTTCAGTGAAGCATTGGAGAGTGTATAGATGATATGAAGGTCAAAGTCAAAGGGATAAACTTTCTTCGTCTCTATTGTAGATGACAATAGAAAAACAGCTTCTGTCTCATTTGCTTTTTCTACAGTGAATGTTGCATCTCTTGCAAAACCATGCTGTGTCAAATGGTAAGAATTATCTTTGTAGGAATACGTATTGTTTTTGAGTTTACCCACGATGGGAAATAGAACGGGTGCGCTGCGGTTCCAGTAATCAGCATCACCGTTCCAGAGGTAGTTGAGATCAAACTGACGATGATATATGCTTTTTATTTCTGCTCCCTTTGTATCGATTTCCACGACCAAGAAATCGTTCTTCAAACAAATCATCTTCACTAATTGTGCTTTTTCTTTTTTGCTCTGTTTCTCTTCTTCACCAGTAAATTCAATACTTCTACGGTCAAGGAGAAAAACATGGAAAAATAAATGTAGCCTTTCGGTATGTCATAGTGAAACGCTTCAATGATAAGAAACACTCCGATCATGATCAAAAACGACAAAGCCAGCATTTTCACTGTAGGATGTTCATTGATGAACATACTGATGGCTTTTGCGAATATCATCATGATGAACATGGCAAGTGTCATGGCAATAATCATGATGATCACATAATCCGTAAGGCCTATTGCTGTAAGTATAGAGTCAAAAGAAAATACGATATCAATTAAAATAATCTGCAGGATAGCATTCCAAAGCGCTAGTTTTTTCGAGCTTTGCTTTTCTTCTTCATCGCCCTCTAATTTTTCATGAATCTCATTGGTACT
>DATHPB010000262.1:0-4766 GCA_035484295.1 Cytophagaceae bacterium | reverse complement strand
AATTGATCTCCACTGACGAGAGTGCCTGTGAGAACTTTCGGTGCATGTATCCCCAATTCCTCCAAGTGAGTTCGGCTAACGAAATCGTACAATTCCTTTTTCAAGAATTCTTCGCAGGATTGACGGGCTTGTTCTACCAGTAAAGCGTCGCATTCAAAACGTGCTTTGCCAAGTAAAGGTGCTTCAAACTGAGGGAAGAGCGGACGGCAATCCATGTCGTGTTGCAGACATGTTTGTGCAATCACAATGTCGCCAATGTTGAGGTCCTGTGCTATACCTCCTGCGACACCTGTAACTATCATGCGGTCTACTTTAAAGTGTTGAATCATCATGGCAGCGGTAACGGCAGACGCGACTTTGCCGATGCGGGACAAACTCACTACGCAGTTTTTACCTTTTATGGTGCCCAGGTAAAATTTGCGTTTGCCGGCTTCGTAGATCTCTTCCACATGCATGTGTTTTAAAAGGATGTCAATTTCTTCAGGCATAGGGGCAAGTATACCGGTGAGTTCTGATGTTGTCATAGCTATTTTTATTAACTTAAAGTCTTCCGTAATTTCTTTCAAATTAATAAAATCGTTTATGATACAAGCATCTCAAGGCTTAGAAAGTAAAATGAAAACGTTGATCAGGGATGTTCCTGATTTTCCGAAACCTGGTATTTTATTCAAAGACTTGAGTCCTTTACTGAAATCACCGGAAGTTGCTGCAGCAATGATTCAACAGATGGTTCAGACATTGGCTCCATTGAAGCCAGATGCATTGGTGTGTTTGGAGAGTAGAGGCTTTTGGTTTGGCTTACCGGTCTCATTGGCTTTAGGTATACCGATGATTCCTATGCGAAAGAAAGGCAAACTGCCTTATGCTTGTTTGGAACAAGAATATGCGTTAGAGTATGGAAGTGCTATCATGGAAATGCACATTGATGCGTTGGAAAAAAATTGGAAGGTGATTGTACACGACGATTTGCTTGCTACAGGCGGTACCGCAGAAGCTGCAGCGAAGCTTGTTCACCAGGCGAGTGCAGAGGTTTGCGCTTTTTCTTTTTTAGTGGAACTGGAATTTTTACAAGGAAGGAAAGTTTTGGAAACCACGACGAGTACTATTCAATCGCTGGTGAGGTATACATAAAAAGAATCCCCTGTTGATTTTTTCAACAGGGGATTCTTTTAGGAGTCGTTGAACAATTATCTTTTGTTAATGTCTACGTATTGACGATCTACTTTTCCTGTGTAGATTTGACGGGGACGACCGATTGGCTCATTCGCTTCACGCATTTCTTTCCATTGAGCAGTCCAACCTGGCAGGCGGCCTAATGCAAACAACACGGTAAAGAATTCTGCTTTCAATCCCAATGCCTTGTAAATGTTACCGGAGTAGAAATCTACGTTCGGATAGAGCTTTCTGTCAACGAAGTATTGATCGGCCAACGCTTCCGCTTCCAAACCTTTAGCGATGGAAAGAACAGGATCGTTGATGTTCAATGCTTTCAAAATTTCATCGCAGGCTTTCTTGATGATCTTTGCTCTTGGGTCGAAGTTTTTATAGACCCTGTGTCCGAAGCCCATCAAGCGGAACGTGTCGTTTTTATCTTTTGCTTTCGCTAAAAATTTCTTTGTGTCGCCGCCGTCTTTCTTAATGTCTTCCAGCATTTCTATTACCGCTTGGTTTGCACCACCATGAAGAGGCCCCCAAAGTGCGCTGATACCGGCAGATACAGAAGAAGGTAAGCTCGCATGAGCAGAACCCACGATGCGTACGGTAGACGTAGAACAGTTTTGTTCGTGGTCTGCATGTAAGATCAATAATTTGTCCAAGGCATCTACTACAACAGGGTTGATGGTATAGGCTTTCCCTTTTTCGCTGAACATCATGTTCACGAAGTTGGAGCAGTAGTCTAAGTCTTGACGGGGTTCAACAAATTCTTGTCCTAATGAATGCTTATAAAGATAAGCAGATAAAGTTGGAAGCTTACCCAACAGCTTAACGATGGTCTTTTTCACTTCTTCGGGAGAAGCGTTTTCTACGGTTGTTTCAGGATAGTAAGCGGTAAGCATACTGATCAACCCTGCCAATACGCCCATTGGATGAGCTTCTTTGGGAGTGGATTTGATGATGCTTTTGAAGGCTTCAGGTACTTGGTACTCTGATGCTATGGATTTTTTAAATTCTTCGTACTGTGATTGGGTTGGAAGTTCTCCGAAGATCAGCAGGTAAGCGACCTCCAGAAAATCAGATTTTTCTGCCAGTTGTTCAATAGAGTAACCTCTGTAGTGAAGAATCCCTTTTTCACCATCAAGGAAGGTAATGGCGCTTTGAGTGGCTCCCGTATTTTTGTAACCTATGTCCAGTGTAACGTAACCAGTTTGCGCCCTAAGCGCAGATATATCGAGGGCTTTTTCGTGTTCTGTACCTTCGATAGAGGGGAATGTAATGCTCTTACCTTCAATGATCAGTTCTGCTTCCTTGGACATTATGGTATTGGATTTAATATGAAATTTTATCGGATAGGCGAAAATAACAAAAAAAACGCTATGGCAAAATATATCTATTCTTTAGATTTATATAATTCTTTAATTTTTGCCTTAAATATAAACCTGATTCATGGAACAAATTTTAGATCAAGTAGATAGCAATACAGAGCATGTTTATGCAGGGTTCTGGGTACGGGCTGTTGCAGCCTTCATAGATGGTCTGATCGTCAGCTTTGTTCAAAATCTGGTCACTTATGCCCTGTATCAGGAGAGCTTTTATTCGGGTGTCATGTTCTACAATTCAATGAGTCTCGGTTTTTTGATCAGCCTGGGATATCATACTTATTTCCTGAGCTCTGAAAAGCAAGCTACCTTGGGAAAACAGGCCATGGGTATAAAGGTAGTGACACTCAAAGGCGAACGCCTTACACCCATCAATGCAGCGGGTCGTTTTTTTGCTTCTTATTTATCGGCAATCATTTTATTTATCGGCTACCTGATGGTTGCTTTCGATTCGAAAAAGCAGGCGCTACATGACAAGCTAGTCGGTACTTATGTCGTGAGAAATTAAACGATTGCCGTTCTTATCACAGTGATTTAAATAAGTCCTTTGGCTTTTAATTCCAGGTATTTGTTGATGCTATTGATGGACAAGTCTTCGGGTTTGGTCAAAATGGTTTGTATACCGTATGTTTTCAGAATCTCTACCAACATCAACTTATCGCTAAGGTATTTTCTGCAGAGGGTTTGCTGGTATACTTCTTCCATACTGCTTGCCTCTGTCTTTACGTAGGCCTCTATTTCTGTATTGATGAAAAATACGACGACAATCAAATGCAGTTGATTCATCTTGCGCAAAGCCGGTAATACACGCTCCAAGGAGTAACGGCTTTCAAAATTACTGTAGATAAATAACAAACTCCTGCTCTTGATCTGTGTCCGTACGGTTTGGTACAGGGCTTCGTAGTTAGACTCGAGGAAGTATTCTTTTTCTTTGTAAAGCTGTTCCAGTATTTTTTTCAATTGTGTTGCACCGCGTTCTGCTTTTAGGAACGTTTCAGTGCGGTTAGAGAAAGAAACCAATCCTGCTTTGTCTTGTTTCAGCAATGCAATATCGGCAATCACCAGGGCACTGTTGATGGAATGATCCAGCAGACTGAGTCCTCCGAAAGGAAGTTTCATAGAACGACTTTTATCAATGACTGCATAAATCTGTTGTGACTTTTCATCTTCGTACTGGTTCACCATCAATTGCCCACCGCGTCTTCCAGTTACTTTCCAATTGATGTTGCGGTAGTCGTCGCCTTGCACGTATTGTTTGATCTGCTCAAATTCATAACTGTGTCCGAGTCTCCTTAGTTTTTTGATGCCGTATTGGTTGGAGATACTGGCCATTACTTTCATCTCCATGTTTTTCATGTTGATGATGGAAGGGTATACCGCGATTTTCTCCTGGGCTTTCACTACCATGCGTCGCTCGACAAGCCCTATGGGAGTGCGTGCCAACAAGATGATGTTTCCGAAATGATAAAGTCCTCTAATGGTAGGCAAGACAATGTAAGACAAAGCCTGTTTTTCCTTGGATTTGATCATCAGTTGAACCATGAATTCCCTGTTTTGTAATTGTTCAGGTTGTTCATCGATCAACTTCAGGTATAAGGCAATGGGGCTGTGATTGAATAATGTGATTTGAATTCTATTGTTGCTGCCGAGGGAAAGTAGTTTGCTGCTTTTTCTATTGCCACTCAATGCAATGGATGGACTGTTGAGAATGATAAATTCTGCAACAGTGACAAGAGAAAATACGGATATCCCGATTATTGCTATAGGATAGAGTACGGGCAGTCCAAAGCTCAGCATCATGACCGCAGTAAGAATGGCCATGATGAAGAAAAAGCGATCAGAAAGATAAGTGTTCCTAATGCGTTTCATTTAACGGGGCACTTCTATTTTTTGAATGATTTCCTTGATGATGTCTTCTGCATTGGTACCGTCCATTTCTTTTTCCGGTGTCAAAATGATGCGATGGTTCAGCACCGGATAAGCCACAGTTTGTATGTCTTCGGGAATTACGAACTCACGACCGTTCATAGCCGCAATGGCTTTGCTGGTTCTAAGGATCGCAAGCGATGCACGCGGTGAAGCGCCCAGGATCAGATCACCGTGGTTACGTGTCAGGTCAGTGATGCGTGCGATGTATTGAATGAGTTCGTCTTTGATGAACACTTTTTCAATGATGGTTTGGCAATGCAAAATATCTTCCGCCGTCAACACTGCTTTTACTTCTTTGTT
>DATHPB010000261.1:0-5205 GCA_035484295.1 Cytophagaceae bacterium | reverse complement strand
ATGTGGGGTTATTTCCTGAACAAGCGGTCAACTGGGACTATATTTATACATCGTTGAAACGTATGCAGACTCCTCAGCCCAAGATGTTGAACTTGTTTGCCTATACTGGCGGTGCTTCTATTGCAGGGGCAGCGGCCGGTGCGGATGTTACGCACGTGGATTCAGTGAAACAGGTTATTTCATGGGGAAGGGAAAACATGGAAGCCTCAGGCTTGAAAGACGTACGATGGGTGGTAGAAGATGCGACCAAATTTGTGCAACGAGAAGTGAAAAGAGGCAAGCAATACCAGGGTATCATCCTGGATCCTCCTGCATACGGCCGCGGACCTGACGGAGAGAAGTGGGTGATAGAAACAGACCTTTATCCTTTGTTGAAAGATTGTGTGAAGCTGTTAGATCCTACCGAGCATTTCTTTGTCTTGAATTTATATTCCATTGGGTTTTCATCGCTCATTGTAGAAACATTGATCCATGATTTGTTTAAAGAAGTGCATGGTTTTGAATACGGAGAGCTATATGTTGAAGACCCATTCGGGAAAAAATTACCTTTGGGTGTATTGGGTCGATTTGCTAAATTTATTCATTAGAATGAACAATGGTAGATTGCGTTCACTTAAGACAAGTTATCACTGTATCCATTCGCTTTTAATTATAAATCCTGTAAATTAGAATGACTCTTTTGATTGATCTCTAAAATAAACATACCTACCATGAATCGTTACCTTTTCGTTTTTATTGTAAGCATCTTTATTGTAAGTAATGCTTTCGCACAATTGCCTGATCATAGAAAAGCTGATCAAAAACCAAAAGAACCGCGTAAGACTCAAGTGTACGAGAATGTACCTCAAATACCGGGATGGGTTCACGTAAAAGAATTGGATACTGATTATATCTATTACGTGAAACCCACTGAAGTCACGCTATTGGACTGGACGTACTTCATGCTTGACCGTTACAAGACAGAAAAAATTGGTCAGCCTACGTATCAATTCATCATTCCTGAAAATAACGAAATCAATGAAAGATACTTTTTTAATATTCCAGAACTGGAAGGTCTTTGGAACGATCAGAAAAGTGTAGAGCAACTGACTCCCGATGTCATCAAGAAAATACTGGTAGCAAAAGGTGTTGACAAAATTCCGGTAACAGGAATTTCTTATCAGGCTGCCGCTAGCTATATGGAATATGTTTCCATCTCTTACAAGGGAATTACAGCAAGTGGTATTCATAATCCCTTTGATCTCGCTTACGACGTGAGTAAATACCACATGTTGGTTAGTTTTCCTACGAGCGAAGATTATAGAATTCTGTTGTCGCATTTTCATAAACCAAATGTAGATACGTTGCAATATAAAGAATACATTACCAGAGGTTATGATGGAAGCTTTTGCCCGATGTTCAATGCCAGTATGCCGGAAGAGGTAACGACAGGTAATTGTCCGAGTATACAACCTAATTCAGCATTGGTGTTGAAATTTGGAAGAGTGGGTAGAGCCGTATATCCTGCTGGTACTTATGATACAGACGCTCATGGTTTATACGATATCAGAGGTAATGTAAGTGAGATGACAAAAAATGAAGGTATCGCCATGGGAGGAGGATACAGGACACCTGCCGGAAACTGCAATGCTCAGTCTGCACAAGCTTATTCCAGACCTGCTACCTGGTTAGGGTTCAGACCTGTGATACAGATTAAAAAAGTGTACTAAAATAACATTACCATAAAAAACGCGTGATCACCGTCACGCGTTTTTATTTTTAATCTTTGATCCCCCTTACATTGCTGATGCCCTGATCGAGGATGATTTGCAGGGTATATATAGCCCCCTTTTCCTTGTTCGCTAAAATCATACTTCATCGCTTTCAATTTTCCGTCATGGAACGTTTGAATCTCATATCCATCATGAATTAAGCACTATTGAGAAAAATAGGTAGGACTTCTTTTGGTGAGCTTTAAGTCCTGTAGAATCGATGATTTTGCAGTGATCGTGAAGAAATAAGATTGCTTTATTCCAAAAGGAACGGTCGTCAGTGTCATCTGCCAGCAATGTAAATCACGTGTAATGCCGATGGTAGTGTAGGTAAGACCTTGTGCTATGAAATCAAAACCCGATGTAACAGTGATTTTCCATTTTTCAGTAAGACTTACATTTCCATTGACAGTTAATGATTGCGTCAAGCTTTTGGGAGCGTAACCAGTCTTAAAGTAGGCGATGGTGTAGTTCATGGATAAACTCCATGGAATTTTAAAATCGATGTACTGTTCAGGATAACGGTTGATCATGTTGATCTCCGGATTGTTCGTGGGATTGGGAATCGCGCCGGGACGAGAGGTTCTTGCTTTTGGATTGAAATTGCCACCTATGGACAAAGAAGAATTTTGCAGCTTGACATCGTAGTAATGCGTTAATCTTTGATATACGGTTGTTCCTGATACACTGTCCAAATGGTATTTGTAGGGGTTGAAGCTGCTGCTATAGCTGATGTCAAATATGTTGAACAATCGTGTACGTGCTGAAACTGCAATGTTAGACATATTCAGAGAATCTGCGGCGAAATTATAACTACCTCCAATGCTGAAACTTTCTAACAGGTTAATTTTTTTGGTTGGTGCAATTCCGGTGGTGTCTTTTCTGTTGCGCACTTTTGCTTCCAGGTTGTTAGTGATGGAAAGTCCTAAACTGTTTACGAGTTGATTGCTCGGACCTCCGTAAGCAAAACCGGTGTATCGCGAATATTGTGTGGGTCTGCCTTGTGCATCGAGTACTTGAGAGGAAAATTGAAAGCTATTGCTATACACCGTCGGTTGTGCAAAATCCGGTTTGTAGGTGTAGGTAAAGGTGGGATTAATGGTATGCCTTATGCCTTTCAATACTTTACCGTTAAACCTGTACGTGCCGTAGAGTCTGGTTGTTAGGTCTGCTTTGAAGCTGTATTGCCCGGCACGTGTAAAACCTTTAATGGTGTCTTTGGCATACACTTGATGAGTAGCCTCGTTATACTGGTAGTCCAGCTTCTTTATGTACCAGAATTCCTGAAGCGTTAAGGTTGGATTCAAGTTGAAATACTTCATCACTTTCAATGTAGTGCTGATTGGAATGGTATGGGTCATCCCTGTTTGTCCTTTGCTCAAGATGTAGTTCAATGTATTGTCTCTTACCGGATAGATCGTGTCTCCGCTTACGGTGCCTGTACGCTGAAATTGATTGGTAAAAGTATATTTAGTATTCATGTTATAAGTCATGCTGATTTTTTCATACCATTTGTCACCTCGGCTGTTTTTACCTCTCAGAGGATAAATCCTGTTCATTGTCAATGCTACATCCGGTAATGTGAGGTTCATGACTTTGGTTTGCACGTTTTGATCTTGGCGCATGGCAACATTAAGGTTGAAAGGCGTGCGTTTAAATGACTTGCTGTAAGTGACAGTTGAAAAGAACGTACTCGCCAGATAGCTTGTTGAATTGTATGTGTTTAATTGGTTATAGTGATTGGACGTGATGTTGACATTCGCGGTCAGCCTTCCGCTTGTTTTTTTCAGGGTAGTATGTGTCCAGATCAAACTGAAATCAGTGGGGAAAGGGTCGTTGTTGAACCCACTTTTTACTCTGCTGTAATTCAGCGTTGCAGAACCATCGTAAGTGTATAGCTTTTTGTAGACGGTAGACAACGCCACGCGAAAACTTTTATTGGTGTAATAGTCGCCAAGGACTTTTACACCCATGCGCTCGCTTGCTGCCCAGTAGGCGCCTCCGTTACTCAGGTAAAAACCGCGGTCTACCTGTTCTCCTATTGTTGGGAAAATAATTCCTGATTTAGAACGGGTGGTGATGGGAAAAAATCCGAAAGGCAATCCAATTGGAGTAGGTATGTCGCTAACTACAATATTGAAAGGTCCCGTCACGACTTTGTCTTCCGGTAATACTTTTAGTTTGCGTGCACTGATGTAGTAGTGCGGATGTTCAAGGTTACATGTCGTGTAACGTGCTGTTTTCACGTACACAGCTTGTTCCGTTCGTTTCACCGGATCTCCTTTGATAAAACCTTCTCCTTGCTTGGTGACAATGTCTCGTACCAATCCTTTTTTACTCTGAAGATTGTATTCAATGTATTTCGCCTCGTACTGATCATTGCCTTGTTTAAAGGTAGGGTAATCACGTACTGTTGTATCTCCCGAAGGACTTGCCTTTACGTTGTTCTTGGCATAATCGATTTCTATTTTACCGGCTTCTAGTACAAGGTCTTCATAAGAAACTTTTGCCTTGCCGTAAAGAAAAACTTTTTTGTTGATGATGTCCATGGCAATGGAATCGTTGCAAGAGTAAACAATGGTAGTGCTGATTTGTCCTTTGCGTGCAGGTATAACCAATGTATCGGCCTTGCTCACCGTATCCCTCGGGCTTTCGACAGGAACAGCTTCAGGAGAAACACGGTGTGTCGAGTCAGTCTGTGCAAACGAAAAATTTGCAAGCAACAATAATACAAAAGGCAATAACTGCTTCAACGTTGTTTTATCTTGGATTTTTTTCAGTTTCTAATAAAAAAAACCGAAATTAGTGCCAAAGTTATTGGATTTAACTCATTAAAACCCATTACGAAGTGAGAAATTTAGAGATCCCCGTCTTACTGGTCGCTTTTTTAGTGTTAAGTTCTTATACTCCTCTAGAAATCAGTAAATATAACCTTCGTACAGTGGTTATTGATGCCGGTCATGGAGGCAAAGATCCGGGCTGCCATGGTAAAAGCGCTCAGGAAGCAGATATTGCCTTGTCGGTAGCTTTGGAATTAGGTCGTGTCATTACAGAAAACATGCCGGGAGTGAAAGTGGTATATACCCGTAAAAAAGATGAATTCATAGAATTACATGACAGAGCGGCAATTGCCAATAAGAATAAAGCTGATCTTTTTATTTCTTTACACTGTAATTCAGGTCCTGCGGAGATTTCCGGGACAGAAACATATACCATGGGCCTGCACACTGCAGAAGGTAACCTGGAAGTGGCCAAGCGTGAAAATGCTGTAATTCTTAAAGAAGAAAATTATAAGAATAAATACGACGGCTTTGACCCACATTCTCCTCAGGGACATATTTTATTTTCTCTATACCAAAACGCTTATATAGAAAATAGTCTTGCTTTTGCTTCCAAAATTGAAGACCAATTTCAAGGAAGGCTTGGAAGACCCAGCAGAGGGGTGAAGCAAGCG
>DATHPB010000260.1:0-5036 GCA_035484295.1 Cytophagaceae bacterium | reverse complement strand
TTTGTTGTTCAAAAAAATTGTGATTAATTGTAACACGGCTACACTTCGGTCGTAAACCCATAAGCATTAAAAACCAACTTTTAGATGTCAGGAAATTACATTACGTCTTCGCAATTAGTCGAAGTAGCTTGGGAAGTATGTAACCAGGTAGGAGGTATTTACACCGTTATTCGTTCTAAAGTACCCACGATGATGGAGATCTGGAAAGATCATTACTGTTTAGTGGGACCTTATTTCCCAAACAAAGCATCTGCCGAATTCGAACCCGAAAGTAACTACGACGATCCTATTGGGAGAGCAGTAGTGGCGATGAGGAACAAAGGTATAGAAGTACATTATGGTTACTGGTTGGTATCTGGTAGACCTAAGGTTGTACTCATCAATCCTTACAGTGTCTTCAATCGTCTGGGTGAAATAAAATACGGCTTGTGGGAACACCACGGCATCTCAACACCTGATCACGATGATTTGTTGAACCAGGTCATCGCATTCGGCTTTACAGTGAAGGAGTTTTTCAGGGAATTGTGTGGAACGCCGGATGCTGAAAAACAAATACTGGCTCACTTTCACGAATGGATGGTAGGTACTGCCATACCGGAGATCCGCTACGAAAGATTACCGGTCGCTACCATTTTTACTACGCATGCCACCATGTTGGGCCGATACCTGGCTATGAATGATGGTGATTTTTACGATCACCTGCCTTATTTCGACTGGATGGCAGAAGCCCGAAACTTCAACATTGAACCTGCGGTATACATTGAACGTGCCGCCACACACGGTGCGAGTGTTTTCACTACGGTAAGTGAAGTCACAGCCAAAGAATGTACATACCTGTTGGGAAGAACTCCTGATCTGATTTTGCCAAACGGCTTGAACATCGAGCGATTTACTGCTTTGCATGAATTTCAGAACTTGCACAAGGAATACAAAGACAAGATCAATCAATTCATCATCGGTCACTTCTTCCAGAGTTATAAGTTCGATTTGGATAAGACCCTGTATTTCTTCACTTCGGGTCGTTATGAATACCGCAACAAAGGTTTCGATATGACGTTGGAAGCCTTGGCCCGCTTGAATTGGAAGATGCGGGAAGCCAACATGGACATGACAGTGGTGATGTTCTTTGTGACCAAACAGCCTTTCCATACCATTAATCCTATGGTATTGCAATCGCGTGCTGTGATGGAAGAGATCCGACGCACATGCGATTCCATTGTGGATCAAGTACACGATCGTTTGTTCGAAGCTGCTTCTGCCTCTAATGACTTGAAGCTTCCAGACCTCAGCAATTTCGTTGACGACTATTGGAAACTCAGGTTACGCAGAAATTTATTATCCTGGAAATCAACGGAACTGCCAATCGTAGTGACACACAACCTGGTGTACGATGCACAGGATGAAATCTTAGGATTCTTACGCGCGGCAAATATGGTCAACAATGCAGAAGATAAAGTGAAGGTCGTTTACCATCCTGACTTCATCAGTTCTTCCAATCCTCTGTTTGGTATGGAATACCATCAGTTCGTAAGAGGATGTCACCTGGGTGTGTTTCCGAGTTTTTACGAACCATGGGGTTATACACCGCTTGAGTCCATTGCTTCAGGTGTTCCAACAGTAACGAGTGACTTGTCCGGTTTTGGAGATTACGTGTTGAACAATATTCCTCAAAACGAAGAAAAAGGAGTGTATGTCGTGAATCGCAGAACTCAAGGGTACTACGATGCGGCAGAACAACTGGCGAACCAACTGTTTGCTTTTGTTCACCAAACCCGCAGAGAACGCATTGCACAACGCAACCGTGCAGAAAATGCCTCTGAACATTTTGACTGGCAGAACCTGGGAATCTATTACGACAAAGCCTATAGACTGGCTTATCAGTATGCTGTAGAAAACAAGTGATTGGTGAATTAGCAATCGGTATAAAAATCAACCGAAAAGGGAATATGAACGAAGTTTATATTCCCTTTTTTTTCTGACCATTACCCACTTTTTATTATCTTGGCTTCTATTAGTCATACGGTATGATATTAAACTACATCTGGGTCGCTTTATTTCTCTTGGCCATGGTATTTGGCCTTGGACAATGGCTATTGACAGGCGATCAGCAAATTTTTTCTGTGATGTTCAAGGCTTTGATGGACATGTCCAAAACAGGTTTCGAAATCGCATTGGGACTCACCGGTATTCTTACTTTCTGGATGGGCATGATGCGAGTAGGTGAAGTGTCAGGAGCGATTCAAAAAGTAGCGAACTGGATTGATCCTTTTTTTCGCAGACTCTTTCCTGAAGTCCCCAAAGGTCATCCTGCTATTGGCAGCATGATGCTTAATCTTTCCGCCAATATGCTTGGTCTTGGCGATGCCGCTACACCAATGGGATTGAAAGCCATGAAAGAGTTGCAGGACATTAATCCTGATAAAGAAACAGCAAGCAATGCACAGATCATGTTTCTGGTGTTGAATGCCGCTGGATTTACATTGGTCCCCATCACTGTGATCATGTATCGTTTGCAGTTTAAAGCGGCCAATCCAAATGACGTCTTCATTCCCATTCTCATTACCACTTTCTCTGCTGCACTGGCTGGACTGATTGCTGTGAGCATCAAGCAGCGCATCAACTTATTCCATCGCACGTTGTTCATCGGTTTATTGTCTTTGTGTTTGTTCGTTGCAGGACTCATTTACTTTTTTCTTTCACTGGAAAAAAGTCAGATGCAGGTGTACTCCAATTTATTTGCCTCTATCGTAGTTTTTTCCATTATGACCTCTTTTATCCTCATGGCGCTTTGGAAAAAGATCAGTGTCTTTGAGGTCTTTATCGAAGGTGCCAAAGAAGGCTTCAATACAGCGGTTCGGATCATTCCTTATTTAGTGGCCATCTTGTGTGTCATTGCCTTGTTCAGAAGCAGCGGTGGATTTGATTTCATCATGAATGGAGTCATCACTTTATTTAACTATTCCGGATTGCCGACTGATTTTGTTCCTGCATTACCGACGGCCTTGATGAAACCCTTGAGCGGTTCGGGTGCGCGAGGCATGATGCTGGAATTGCTAGAACAACAGGGACCTGATTCGTTTGCCGGTAGGCTGGCCTGTATTTTTCAGGGTTCGGTAGATACGACGCTGTATATCGTAGCGGTATACTTCGGTTCGGTCGGTGTGAAGAACAGCCGTTATGCCGTGGGTTGCGGACTGATTGCCGATTTGGTATCGGTAATCACGGCGATCACAGTGGCATATTTATTCTTTGGTTAACATTTCAATCCAATTAAAATTCATCACCATGCTATTGAAAAAATTAAGCGGTTTAGGTTTTGTCTTCCTTCTTTTAACAACGATAGTTTCCCGGGCTCAACTTATTCAGCCTTGTCCTGATGAACTTGTACCGCGTTACGACAAGGATAAGCGCATGTGGGGCTATAGCGATTTGTTTGGCATCATGATCCTTGAACCGATCTATACGAAAGTGAGTCCGTTTAAAGGCAATTTGGCTGTGGTACAGAAAGGCGAACTTTCAGGTGTCATCAATTGCGACGGAATGGTAGTGCTTCCATTGCAATATGAAAAACTGACCGACTTCAGGAACGGAAAAATATGGGCAGAAAAAAATAACCTCTGGGGATTGCTGGATGATAAAGGAAGAACCGTCTTAAGCAACCAGTATACAGAGATCAATCCGATTTTGAATACGGAATTGAGTTGGGTGTGCAAAGATAAAAAATGGGGATTGGTGGATGAAATAAAAGGAAAGGTATTGTGTCCGTTGCAATATGACATGGTGCAAGTTATTTCAATCCATGCGACGCTTGTAAAGTCTGGTGAATACTACGGAGTAGCGAACCATGTCAATTGCAATTATTTGCTGCCGTTGAATTTGCAACATGTAAAGCGTTTGACCCAGCACGAACTGTTATTCGAGCAGAATAATAAATGGGGGATTTTTCATATTTCCGGTAAGATGATCAGCGAACCGCAGTACGACAGCATAGGTTTGTCCATGCCGAATTTATTTATCGTTAAAAAACAAAATAAATACGGATTGGTTGATCAGAACGGATTGACCAAGCTTCCTATAGAATACGATGGAGTAGGAACGTTCAACTCCGGTTATGCGCCCGTGCAGCAGAAAGGATGGTACGGTTATACCACTCGATTTGGCAAGGTATACATTCCCGTGTCGTATGAAGCCGTGACACCTTTCAACAGTGGACAGGCAGCGGTGAAGAAAGACGGTAAGTGGGGAATCATTGACATCAAGAACCAGGCGATCGTTCCTTTTGAATACGACAAAATAGAAATCAACGATAAAAATACCTTGTGGACATTGATCAAAGGAGGCAAGTACCAGTTATTCCCTGCAGGTGCAAAACAATTCACCGATGCTCAGGTGTATGAGAAAGTATTTCCAAATGATAGTACAACAACAGTAAGAGTAGTGAGAGACGGCTACTATTATTTTTATAACAGCCTCACGAATCATTTGGCATTCAATACCGCCTTTGAAGAGGCGGAATCTTTGTACGGAGGTTTGGCTACCGTGAAACAAATGGATAAATACGGAGTCGTCAATGATCAGGGAACGGTTGTAGTTCCTATGCAATACGACCAGGTCGTTGTGGCTGGAGGAAACATCCAGCAGAAAGAATGGTTTGTGAAGAAGGGAGATTTATGGGGATACAGAAATGAAAGCAAAGTCATCTGGCCCGAAACATTTGAATGGATTCATCCATGCGGCAACGGATTATACAAAGTAAAGAAAGATGGTAAATTCGGCGTAGTCAACTACACGATGCAAACGCTGGGCGAAATTGGTTACGACAACATCAGCATCAAACAACCCGAATGGCCAGCAGTTGTGACGAAGTCAAAGAAACAAGGTCTTTTGGATAGCAATGGCAAACTGATTGTTCCTGCGAAATACGACAGCATAGTATATTGCGGAGCCCTACAATTCAAGGCTTTCAGCGGGAAGACACTTTCGTTGATCAAGCAAAATGCGGAGATCATTAAAACGAAATGGCAAAATGTGGGTTA
>DATHPB010000259.1:0-3922 GCA_035484295.1 Cytophagaceae bacterium | reverse complement strand
ACCTTAAATCTCCTATCGTCCCTGCACCTGTCCCTGTATCCGTTAAGGCATTGACTGTATAAGCAGTTGCAAAGGATGAAGTCATCGCTAAAAAAATGCAACTTATTGACAAAAACATACTTATCAAATGTCGGCGGGAAGCAGAGTATAATGTATTCATATGTTCTGAAAGGGATAAAAGCGGTTTTGTTATTACGAATATCCTGTTCATTCCTTATAAAACCAAAAGGTAACAGCATTTTTTGATCTTAACTAATTGATAATTAGGCAATTTGTATTTGTTTTCAATGCGCTTACACAGCAACTGATAAAAAATAAAAAGTGAGTTTATACCTAAAAAAAATAGCTTTAAAGAGATTGTGTCTTATGTGTTTTATCACTTAAAGCACACAAAATAATTTTTCAAAAATTATTTATATTTATCTTTTTATTACACAATCAAACGAAATTACAGCTAGGAATAGAAATGGTCTTAAAATCATTTTCTATTCCTTGGCCTTAAAAAGAGGAGATCTTTTTTTAAGGATCTTTCATGGACTTCATTCATGATCGCGTGAAATTTCTTGGAAGAGATTCTACAGTCTTTTTGCTTTTCCCAAACAGAGAATTAAAGTCTACATATGCATTATGAAATATGGTGATGTTCTGTTTTTTTTTCTTTTCGGTAACATGGGATGGATTTTTTTTTAAAGAGGGAAAAATTCTTAGGTCTTGCTGCTCACAACAATCCGTTCGATCAGAAGTAATAATGATTCATTACCTGGGGGTATGACTTATGGTGAGGGCATAATAATTGTAAAATCTTTAAATAAGATTTCAATTACCTATGATCCTCGAAATGGTTCAATTTAAAAATTGGACAATTATTATTTTCGAAAAACCGGAACATCGTTATGTCACTTTTATTAACATGTTGCCTGATGTTTTATTGGCAGGATCTGGAGGAATCATTGTGGTTCCTAAATAAATAAATTGTAAACACACGCACTATGTATCCTAACGAAACAATCTTGCAGTTTTTTCATTGGTATTATCCGGCTGATGGAAGTCTGTGGAACAAGCTTAAAGAGGAAGCACCGAGATTAGAAGAGATGGGTATTACAACATTATGGTTACCGCCTGCTTATAAATCATGTGAAGGTGCCGGCGGCGTGGGTTATGGCACGTACGACCTGTTCGATCTTGGAGAATTTGATCAACAAGGAAGCGTGAGAACAAAATACGGAACCAAAGATGAATATATAAAAGCGGTAGAGGTTGCGCATCAAAACAAGCTAAAGGTAATTGTTGATGTAGTGTTTAATCACAAAATGGGAGCTGATGAAACGGAAAAAGTTTTAGTGCAAGATCAGGATGCACACGATCGCTTGAAAAAGGTGGGGCAACCTTACGAACGAGAGGTTTTAGACAGGTTTACCTTCCCGGGAAGAAAAGGTAAATACTCTCAATACATTTGGGATTATCAAAGTTTTAGTGGTGTAAATGATAAAGATGACCTGGGAAATAACGAACATTTTTACAGGATTATACACGATCAATACGGTGATAACTGGGATCAGTCGGTCATTGGTCATGAGTTTGGGAACTTTGATTACCTCATGGGTTGCGATGTAGATTTTAGAAATCCTGCGGTGAGGGAAGAATTGAAGAATTGGCTGAGTTGGTATTATGATCTTATAAAGTTTGACGGTATACGTTTAGATGCGATCAAGCACATGAATCCATATGTGATCAATGAATTGCTGGACTACACGCAACATGTTGCCGGAGACAGGCAATTGATCAATGTAGCCGAACATTGGACACAAGATATCAATGAGCTTCTTAAGTATAAGGAAATATCACAAGGTCGTGTTCAGATGTTTGATGTTCCATTGCATTATCATTTTAATGAAGCCTCACTTGCCGGCAATCAATACGACATGAGACAACTGTTTGATAATACGCTCATGCAGAAATCCCCCGATCGTTGTATTTCGTTCATAGAAAATCACGATACGCAACCTTTGCAAATGTTGGAGTCTCCGGTTGACTTCTGGTTCAAACCGTTGGCGAATGCGATCATACTTCTCCGAGAACAAGGAATTCCATGTGTTTTCTATACTTCTTTATATGGTGCAAAATATACCGGCAAGGGAAAAGATAGAAAGGACTATGATGTGGAATTGGTCCCTGTTCCTCATCTGTGTGAAATGATCAAAGTGAGGCGACATCTTGCATACGGTATGCAAAGAGATTACTTCGACCATCCCAACACTATTGGATGGACAAGAGAAGGTGTTGATGAATTTGAAAACTCCGGATGCGCAGTCGTATTAACGAATGGAAGTGAAGGATACAAAGACATGGAGGTAACTAGAAGACACGCAAAACAGATATTTATAGATATAACTGGAAATAGGAAGGAAGAAATTACTATCAATGAAGACGGTTGGGCAAGGTTTACAGTGAACGGTGGGTCGGTATCGGTATGGATTAGAAAATGAAATAATGAATGGTAAACTGCTGCTGGATTTGGCCTGGAGTAAATCGATTGAGGTTTATCATCCGGATGTATGTCATATTTTAAGAATGTCTGCAAACCCTGTGCTTCTGGCCTCAGGTCTTGGACTTGCAGATGGATTGTTATGGCATAAGGGAGGTTACTTGATCCTAAGTGATGTATTAAAAAATGAGATCATCAAGTACACAAAAATTCAAGGAGTAGAAACGATCCTTGATCAAAGCGGTTTAACGGACTCTTTTTCTTCCTATCATTCAGAACAGATTGGATCGAATGGTATCGCATACGATCAGGATGGAAATTTTGTGTTTTGTCAACAAGGTAATCATGCCATCGCAAGACTTCATAAGGACGGTACGGTTGAAAAACTTATCGATTCGTTTGAAGGAAAAAAACTAAACAGCCCGATGGACCTTACGGTTGGTCTTGATGGAAGCATTTATTTCACAGATCCTCCTAACGGACTGAAGGATAAAAAAAAACAACAGGATGTTGCGCAACCTGTATCCGGCGTCTACCGATGGTTTGAAGGTAACCTGGAATTGCTTTCATCGGAATTCGCTTACCCAAGTGGAATTTGTTTTTCCCCCGACCATCGTTTTTTATATGTTGCGTCCAATGATTCCGAACAAAAAGAAATTTACAGGTATACTCTTGAAGCTGGAGCATTAATCGATGGTAAAGTATTTATTCATGAACAGGCGAAGGGCATTCGCACAGACAAGAGGGGTAACTTGTTTCTGGCGACGGATGCGGGTGTAAAAATATTTTCCAGTGAAGGAATAAAATTAGGACTGGTTAAGACAACGGCTATTGTTACCAGTGTTTGTATAGAAGGTAATACCTTGTACATGGCTACTCCTCACAAACTGTTTAAGTTTGCACTGCGTAGTAAGTAAGCAGTGAATAATGTATCAAATTTGCCCACTGCTTACTCGTTCATTCATTTTTATATCCTGGCCTGATAGGTATACAATTCGAAATACCTTCCTTTTTTTTCAATCAATTCTTCATGTTTGCCTTGTTCTGCAATACGTCCGCTTTCTATGACCAGTATTTGAGAGGCCTGGCGAATAGTGCTCAGGCGGTGAGCGATAACGAAGGTTGTTCTTCCTTTCATCAATTCCGCCAGGCTTTTCTGAATCAATGATTCACTTTCTGTATCAAGGTTTGATGTGGCTTCGTCCAGTATGATGATTTTCGGATCGGCCAATATGGCGCGTGCAATAGCAATGCGTTGCCTTTGTCCGCCGGAAAGTTTTACACCTCGTTCTCCAATGACAGTATCAAGGCCTGCCTCGAAGCGATCGGTGAATTCGTTCACATAACCTGCATGCACTGCGGCTTGTAGTTGGTCTTCTGTAGCGTTTGGCCTTGGAAACAAGATGTTTTCCCGGATTGTTCCTTCGAATAAGAAAT
>DATHPB010000258.1:0-5182 GCA_035484295.1 Cytophagaceae bacterium | reverse complement strand
AGGTACCACCAGTTACGGTGTTTAAGGTGATGGCTCCGTTGTTTCCCCCGTTACAAGAGACATTGGTAATAGTGGAAGTTTCAGCAATGGCAGCAGCTTGAGTAATAGTGAAGTTGAATACTTTGGAACACGTGGCAGTAGCATCGGTAATGGTTACCGAGTAAGGTCCGGCAGTAAGTCCGGAGATGTTTTGAGTGGTAGCTCCATTGCTCCATGCAAAGGTATAGGGAGAGGTACCACCAGTTACGGTGTTTAAGGTGATGGCTCCGTTGTTCCCTCCGTTACAAGAGACATTGGTGATGGTGGAAGTTTCAGCAATGGCTGCAGCTTGAGTAACGGTGAAGTTGAATACTTTGGAACAAGTACCTGTAGCATCGGTAACAGTTACAGAATAAGGTCCAGCGGTAAGTCCGGAGATGTTTTGAGTGGTAGCTCCATTGCTCCATGCAAAGGTATAGGGAGAGGTACCACCAGTTACGGTGTTTAAGGTGATGGCTCCGTTGTTCCCCCCGTTACAAGAGACATTAGTGATGGTGGAAGTTTCAGCAATAACTGCAGGTGCTGTCACGGTGAAGTTGAATACTTTGGAACACGTGGCAGTAGCATCGGTGATGGTTACCGAGTAAGCACCGGCCGTAAGTCCTGAGATGTTTTGAGTGATCGCTCCATTGCTCCATGCAAAGGTATAGGGAGAGGTACCACCAGTTACAGTGTTTAATGTAATTGCTCCGTTGTTTCCCCCGCTACAAGAGACATTGGTAATAGTAGAAGTTTCGGCAATGGCCGCAGGCTGAGTTACTGTGAAATTGAATATCTGTGTACACAAATTGGCATCGGTGATGGTGACTGAATAAGCACCTGCTGTAAGCCCTGAGATGTTTTGAGTAGTGGCTCCATTGCTCCATGCAAAGGTATATGGCCCTGTACCACCGGCAACAGAAGATAAGGTAATGGCTCCATTATTTCCACCGTTGCAACTGACATTGGTAATTGAAGAGGTGGTTGTAATAGGAGCGGGTTCGGTCATCACCAATCCGCTGAAGTTACATACCGCAAATCCAATGGTGATTTTAGTTTGTACACTGATAAAGAAATTAGGATCTGCAGGTAGATTGGTAAATGTATAAACGTTCGAGCCTTGGGAAATCGATTGAAAACTAATCGTAGAACCTGCAATGGTAAAGGTATAAGGAGCTCCACCTCCTGTAACAGTAACTTGTACTGTTCCGTTTGATCCTCCATTACAGGTTGGAGGGGTTATTACATTAACAACTGAAACACCGGAAGCAGCTGGAAAACATTGTGCATTGACTTTTTCGATACAAAGCAAAACAGAAACAAATGTTGCTATGCAAAAAATCAAAGCCTTTTGGACCTTCGTCTGTAATATTCTTATTTCGTAATTCATTGTACAGGTGTTAGGTCAATAGTTTTCTGTACAACATGTTTAGCTGCGTCTTGCACTATGATAATATAATTTCCTGCGCCCAATTTTTTTATTTCAATACGTTCTGTTTGATATACCTGTGCAGGATTATAAGTACTGATCACTTGCGCAGTGTAAGGTGCTGTACCACCAGAAATGACTATTTTTAAGGAGCCATCGTTACTGCTAGCAGTTTGTGGCTGTTTGGTATCAACCTCTACAGACAGCGATTGGCCTGCATTGGGTTGATTCCAAGAAATTGTTTTATAGGTAAAAGAACTACCTGCAAACAGTAATAAAAACAAAAGTGATATAAGGTTTTTCATAGTTGACAAAACACAACTTAATCCTCTTCTACGTCTTATCTTCTTATAGGTTGTTGTTTTAAGAGGGATTGTATGAGAAAAATTACATTTTTAATAGGTCGAAAGATCTTTTGTGACCTAAAACTAAGCATTTTAATGAAAAAACGACTAGCCATTATACAATATTTTACATAGAGGCTTTATGAGAATGGGAATTACAGTTTCACAATCTCATTCTTTATTGTAGATTTGTCTCATTCTCATTCTTTATAGAGTTTAATCAAACAAAGCAAGAAATCTACTTATTATGGCATTTGACATTGAAATGATTAAGGCGGTATACGAACGTTTTCCTCAACGCGTGGAAGCAGCTCGTAAATTGGTTGGCCGTCCTTTGACACTAACTGAAAAAATTCTTTATTCTCATTTGACTGACGCCATTCCTGGTAAACCGTTTGAAAGAGGTAAGTCATACGTTGATTTTAATCCGGACAGAGTCGCTATGCAAGATGCTACGGCTCAAATGGCCTTGCTTCAATTTATGCAGGCTGGTCGTCCGAAAGTTGCTGTCCCTTCTACGGTTCATTGCGATCACTTGATCACTGCAAAAGTAGGTGCGAAAAGCGATTTGGCTGTAGCTAATACAGAATCCAAAGAGGTATTTGATTTCTTGTCTTCTGTATCTAATAAATACGGCATCGGCTTCTGGAAACCAGGAGCTGGAATTATTCACCAAGTGGTATTAGAAAATTATGCTTTTCCTGGTGGAATGATGATTGGTACGGACTCTCATACCGTGAATGCAGGTGGGCTTGGTATGCTGGCGATCGGTGTAGGTGGGGCAGATGCTTGTGATGTTATGGCGGGACTTCCTTGGGAACTTAAATTTCCAAAGTTGATTGGTGTAAAATTGACTGGTAAATTAAACGGTTGGACAGCTCCAAAAGATGTTATATTGAAAGTAGCCGGCATCCTTACCGTAAAAGGTGGAACCGGTGCTGTTGTGGAATATTTTGGAGAGGGTGCTACCTCTTTGTCTTGTACTGGTAAAGGTACGATCTGTAACATGGGTGCTGAAATAGGGGCCACAACCTCTACTTTTGGTTATGACGAATCAATGGAACGTTATCTCCGTTCTTCTGGTCGTAATGATGTTGCAGATTTGGCAAATGGTGTGAAGGCTCACTTGACGGCCGATCCAGAAGTGTATGCAAGTCCTGAAAAATATTTTGATCAAGTGATCGAAATTAATCTTTCAGAATTAGAGCCACACGTGAATGGTCCTTTCACCCCGGATTTGGCAACACCTATTTCTAAGTTGAAAGAAGAAGCTACTAAAAACGGATGGCCTCTAAACATCGAATGGGGATTGATCGGTTCTTGTACCAATTCTTCTTACGAAGATTTGGCTCGTTCCTCTTCTATTGCAAAGCAAGCCATCGATAAAGGTCTGTCTACAAAAGCAGAATTCGGAATTAACCCAGGTTCTGAACAAGTGCGCTATACGGCAGAAAGAGACGGGCTTCTTGGTATTTTTTCAGATTTGAAGGCAACTATCTTTACAAATGCTTGCGGACCTTGTATTGGAATGTGGGATAGAGTTGGAGCAGAGAAAGCACAGAAGAATACGATTATTCATTCGTTCAACCGCAACTTCGCAAAACGCGCAGATGGAAATCCTAATACCTACGCATTTGTTGCTTCTCCTGAAATCGTAGCGGCCATGGCTATTGCTGGTACCCTAGGTTTTAACCCTCTAACAGATACGCTGACGAACAACAAAGGTGAACAGGTAAAATTAGATGCTCCCAAAGGAGACGAGTTGCCGAAGAAAGGATTCGCTGTAGAAGATGCGGGCTTCCAGGCCCCGGCTGCAGATGGTTCAAAGGTGCAAGTAGCAGTATCTCCGACATCCGACCGTTTGCAATTGCTGGATCCATTTACACCATGGGAGGGCACAGATCTTAAAGGCTTGAAATTATTGATCAAAGCAAAAGGAAAATGTACAACAGATCATATCTCAATGGCCGGTCCTTGGTTGAAATACCGTGGCCACTTGGATAACATTTCTAATAACATGTTGATTGGTGCAGTTAATTTCTTCAATGATAAAACGGACAGTGTTAAAAGCCAATTGACAGGCCAATATGGACCGGTTCCTGCTACACAACGTGCTTATAAAGCGGCTAACATCGGTACAATCGTAGTGGGGGATGAAAATTACGGAGAAGGTTCCTCTCGTGAACATGCTGCTATGGAACCGCGTCATTTGGGAGTGCGTGCGGTACTGGTAAAATCATTTGCACGTATCCACGAAACGAATTTGAAAAAGCAAGGTATGCTTGGTTTGACGTTTGCAGATAAAGAGGATTATAACAAAATTCAGGAAGACGATACCATTGATATTCTTGGTTTAACGTCTTTTGCTCCAAATGTTCCATTGACGATTCGTCTTTCTCACAAAGATGGATCGGTAGATGAAATCAAAGCCAATCACACCTATAACGAACAGCAAATCGAATGGTTTAAAGCGGGAGGCGCATTGAACATCATTAGAGCAAGTGTAAAAGCTTGATCTAAATTTTAGATTATACTAAATGAAAAGGTCACGTGTGTAACGTGACCTTTTTTATGATTAGAATAGTAAGAGTTGATAATGACTACCTGTTATATGTCATCTCTAATATTTTTCCATAGGCTTGCACACTGAATGGTTTTTCCATATAGCCTATTACATTTTCGTAACTTGCCGACTGTTTTTTGTCATCCGGGCTTACAGAAGAGGTATACATGATGACTTGAATTTTACGGCTTAATCCTTCCTCCCTCATTTTTTGCAAAAATTCAAAACCATTCATCTTGGGCATATTGATGTCAAGCAACAATACGTCCGGTAGAGGGTCTGAAGCATTAAGCATGCTTTTAAGTTTTTCTAAAGCTTCTAGCGGTTTGGAAAAAGTAGTGATCTCACAATCTTTGTCGAAGCTTGCCAAAAGTTTTTTTGTGACAAAGTTAATCGCTTCATCATCATCTATAATAAACGCTTTTTTGATATTTTTCATACATTAAGAAAATTTAAACAAGCATTTTTTTTCGCTTTACCAAATATGGAGTCAAGACCTGATCAACAGATTGACGAACATCACATTCGACAAGATCTATTTTATATTGGGCACATTTTTCATAAATTTCAGACATCAGCGTTTTCATCTTCTCCTGGTATTGTTGACGAATTTGCAGCGGATGCAGTTTTACTTTTTCTTTTGTTTCGATATCAATAAATTCATAAGGTCTATTTTCAAAAATGAAATCAAATTCAGTAGACTTATCAATAGTATGAAAAATAAGAACTTCGTGTTTATTGTGTTTTAAATTCCGTAAAGCTAGAAATACTTCTTCAATGTTTTCCTGTTCGAACATATCAGAAAATATGATGACCATAGCTCTTCGA
>DATHPB010000257.1:0-4491 GCA_035484295.1 Cytophagaceae bacterium | reverse complement strand
ATCATGACGATGCCAAAAAAACAGTATTGGAAATCATCACCCGCAGCGGTTTCGCAGGTATAGATTTAGGTAAACTCAATGAAGGAGGAAAATTACAACAATTTCCGGGAGGAACTTTACCAACGCTTAATCTGCTCCAATTGAATTGATTGCTGCATCTACTATAACCGCTGGTGCCGACGTCTGTCGGCACTGCTGGCGCCGACGTCCGTCGGTGACTTGAGCTTGGTTATCGATCAACGACAAAAATTAAGGAGAGAACAATTCGTACGACTTTAAATAGAAATACTTTATTGTTCACTCTATCGCCGGGCGGACGCCCTTGTGATAAAAAGCACCGACGGACGTCGGCGCTAGCGAAATACGTTAGAAAATATCCAACATACATCATTAGTTGCCATTACAACATGACTGAACCAGAGTAGACAGAACATTGAAAGAAAAATCATACTTTAACAAACTGCTTTGTTCTCTCTATCGTCGGGCGGACGCCCTTGTGGTAAAAAAGCACCGACGGACGTCGGCGCTAGCAGATTCTCTTGGTTATGCTAATCTTTTAGTACTTCACAAGAAAATCCGGTACCCTTCAGTAAATGGATCACTTCGTTTGTGGTAAAGCTTGATCCTTCAATCCTAAGGATCTTGTCGCAATCTTCCAAATCAAAGTGAATATGCATACCGGGAAATATTTCTAGCAAACGCAGCTTTATCTCGTTTGCCTGTTCGACATTGGAAACCGTAGTTTTAAATACTTCAATCATGTGATGTGAGTGCGTTCAATTTTTTCTGAACATTTTTTTTATCGTTATCGGTTCGAGACAAAGCCAACGCTTTACTGAAATTCAGTTTTGCCTTTGTCGCATCGATACCTGTATACAGCTCGCCCAGTAACATAAAATAGAATTGATTGTTTTGCATATCCAGTTTTTCCGCTTCAGGAATGGCCTCTTGTTTTCCTTTTGCTTTGGCAAGCGCAAACGTACGATTGAGGGCAGCTACAGGAGAGTATTCCATTTGTAACAATTGATTATAAAGTCCTAAAACTTGTTCCCATTTTTCTTTAGTGTCTGCTTTTTGCGTACTCCAATAGGCTATGGCAGCTTCGAGGTGGTATTTTGATACGGTATTGCCCGTTGCGGAAAGCTTGAGAAAATAGGCCCCTTTACTGATCAAATCCGAATCCCATAAACTGGGATCCTGATCATCGTACAAAATCATCTCACCGTCTTTATTGATTCTGGCCTCGAACCGAGAAGCATGAAAAGACATCAGGGCCAAAAGAGCATTGGCTTCGGGTTTATTGGTGCTTTGATTTTCCACCAACATCGTACCTAGCCTCATGGCTTCAACACATAATTCCTTGCGAATGGTTGAGTTTTGACTGGTAGAATAATATCCCTCTGTAAACAAGAGATAAATGGTTGTGAGTACATTTTGAAGGCGGCGGTCTATTTCCACTGCCGAAGGAATTTCCATTTTAATTTCCTCTTCACGCAGTTTTTCCTTTGCCCGGTGAAGACGCTTATTGATCGTTTCTTTATTGCTTAGAAAAGCATCTGCAATTTCATCGATACCAAATCCGCAGAGGATCCGCAATGATAAACCGATTTGTGCCTCGGAAGAAATGGAAGGCTGGCAAATGGCAAACATCATTTGCAACTGACTGTCGTTGATGTTTTCAGGAGAAAGGTCTATTTCCATTTCCTGGCTTACAGGCGCAAACTCTTTTATTTCGTGAGCTATGGTTGTTTTAAAATGAGCATCGCGAAGCAAATGGTTTTTCGCTTTATTTTTTGCAACGGCATACAACCAGGCAACCGGGTTGGGTGGAATTTCATGATAGCTCCAACTCTGAGAGGCCGCAAGAAAGGTATCGCTTGCAATATCTTCCGCTGTCTCGATCTGATCCATACCAAATCGTTTACAGAGCACTGCAACAATTTTACGGTACTCGGTACGAAACAAATGAGGGATAAGATCACGTTTTTGCATAGGTAAAGCCCCCGGCTGTTCGCCAAGGGTTTTAGGTGTTTAGGGAAAGGTATTCATCTTATCTCAACGCTACTTAAGGTCTGATCCGTTCTGTATAGCCTTACGAATTCTTTCCTGTTCTTTTCATGTTAACGTTGGTAATTAATGCATGCCATCGTTGCGGGCGATTTTTCTTACTTCAACGCTATTGCCCTCGCCTTGCAAAACGGGACAGCCTTTTGCAAATTCAACGGCTTCTTCAACCGATGCCGCTTTGACCACAATCATGCCGCCAATGGTTTCTTTAATTTCACCAAAGGGTCCATTGGTCACCATTTTGTTGGAGTTTTTGGTCACCACAGTTCTGGCCTCATCAAACGGGAGACCGGTACCGCTTACAAATTTACCTTGTGCGGCGATGCCACCAATCCAATCCATGGTTTGCTTCATCCACGATTGAATTTGTTCCGGTGATGCCACTTTTTTGCCGTCTTCATGACGCATGATTAACGCGAATTCTTCCATTTTTTTAGTTTTAAGGGTTATTGAATCTATGCATTATAACACCATAACAATTGGGAATGTATGAATTGGACAGGATAGAAAAAATAATTTAGTGTTGAATTAAATGGACACTAACTACGCATTAGTCTATTTTGGTTTGAAGACCTACACTATAAAAATCAGAATACTTTATTGTTTGGTGCAAATGAAAAAAGGTTTCAAATCTCTACGATCTGAAACCTTTATCATTGCTGTGACCCCGAAGCGATTCGAACGCTTGACCTACTGCTTAGAAGGCAGTTGCTCTATCCAGCTGAGCTACGGAGTCGGTTACCTGTTGCCTTTTATTCCTAAAATGCGACTGCAAATATAGCCAAAGAAGCTTATAACACCAATAAATTCCTTGAAATATACTCGAAAATTAGCGATTGACTCCCAGCAATTTATGCGCTTGCCCAATAGAATTGGTATCATGGGTATCATTTCTGGCAGCGGGAACAATAGCCAATCAAGCGGTTGGTTTTGCCAAGGTAAACCGTCTTCACAGGTAAAGCATCTAACAAAGACTCGCTATGAATGCTCAGGTTCAACCACACTTCACTCTTTATTGTCTACACCGAAAAACATTAGCTGATCAAGCAAGAGCTCATTGGCATGCCAACATTTCCTGAAGTTGCAAGGCGTTGGTATAGCCTGCTTCGTCATATGTATTGTTGAAGTACACATTCACCGACTGTGCGGACACTGGAACTTGTTTGCAAAAATGATTCAGCGCTTCCACATCGTACGATGATTTAAACAATTCCGGTTTACCGTGTAGCCGCAAATAAAAGTGAGAAGAGGTATGCATGAAATAGGTGTTCAGTCCGGGAAAGTCCACATTACAAAAGGTAAGCCCGACTTGTTTAAATGCTTTTTCCACTTCTTCGTTCCACCACGACAGGTGTCTTAATTCTACGACATTGGTCGGGAAATGAGCAATGTTTTCCAAGATGCGGTTTAAGTTCTCTTCGTTGTAATGAAAGGAAGGCGGCATTTGAAACAGAAAATGCGCGCATTTATTTTGCAGCCCCTCGGTGATCAGGTCCTGAAAATCCTCGATGTGTTGTTTGCTGTCCTTTAACTTCAACACATGGGTGATGTATCGACTGGCCTTCACTGAAAACCTAAAGTCGTGTACCGCACTGTGTGCGTACTTCGTGAGGTCCGACAGTTTAGGTGTGCGGTAAAAGGTGCCGTTCAATTCTACGGAGTTAAAAACGGTACTGTAATAAGCCAGCCAGTTTTTAGGTTGCAATCCCGTAGGATAAAATTTGTTTTTCCAGGCTGTATAATAAAATCCTGAACATCCTACACGAAATTTGGAGCCACTCATGAGTTGATTTTACAAGCGGTACTGCCAAGAATATGCCAGTAAAAAAAATCAGAACACGTTCAGCTGTCCGCTGTCTCCAAGATTATGATTTCATCATGCTCCTAAAGGAATATAAAAAATGATGCCACTTATGCAGGTGATGAAAAAGCAGGTGAAACATGCATGTCAACCCATGGAACCTGTAGACTTCAGGCATCAGAAGGGTACAAACTTGCACAAATTATTTTCCTCGTTCCACATACATCGCCCATAGCACGGGACTTTTGAATTGGTACATTATTTGGATGTTCTTTTCTACCATCAACAACCAAGATCATGAAAACGACAAAAAGTAAATCGCATGCAGCTACGCAGGAATACGGAATCGAAGAATCAAAACTCCTGAAGTTATTTGAAGACGAATTGAAAGACATTTATTGGGCGGAAAAAGCATTGACCAAAGCCTTGCCTAAGATGGTCAAACAAGCGACATCGGAAGAACTGATTGATGCCTTGAAAAGTCACCTGGAAGAAACAGAAGGACATGTTCAGAAAGTGGAGCAGGTATTTGACCTACTGGATAAGAAAGCAAGCACTAAAAAATGCGAAGCCATGGACGGACTCATCCGAGAAGCTCAGGAAATCATGGATAGTACAGAAGA
>DATHPB010000256.1:0-2229 GCA_035484295.1 Cytophagaceae bacterium | reverse complement strand
TGGACCTTTCTGATCTGGGGAGCTCTGCATGGTTCTTACCTGATTGCAGGAAACATGACAAAAGCCTGGCGAAATCGATGGGCTGAATACCTAGGACTGTACCGATACCGCAAGTTGCACGATGTCATGAACATTGTCTTTAACTTTTGTATCGTTACCATTGCCTGGGTTTTCTTTCGGTCAAACCAGGTGAATGATGCCTTTTATTTTCTGAGTCATATTTTCTCCTTAGACTTTAGTTTGAAGCTTCCTGTTGCGCTTGTCTATGTGTTGGTTTCCCTTGGATTCATCGTATTGTTGGAAGGAATGAGTTTCTTTCATAAGAAAAAAAACATGCTGCACCTGCTCAGTAAACAGCCTTTGCCTGTACGCTGGGCTGTATATTATGCGTTGATCTTCCTGATCTTGTATTTTGGAGAGTTTGACAATGTTCAATTTATTTATTTTCAATTCTAATTACCGGAAGTTGTGAAGCGCTTTGTTGTTAAATTGATCATCTTCACTTTACCTTTTTGGGTTGTCGTTGCCAGCTATTTTATATACGATCCGTTTAAAGTGTTGTACCGCTACAATGATTTCTACCGTGATTATAATGTAAACCTCAACAGGGATTACGTGTCTACTCAATTGTTTATCCAGCAAAACAAAAAGTATCATTACAATGCATTTATTTTCGGTTCTTCGCGCACCATGGCCTACAGGACAAAAGACTGGAGAGTACACTTGGACAACACGGCTCGTCCTTTTGTATTCGATGCCTCGATGGAAACCATATACGGAATCTGGTCTAAGATAAAATTTCTTGACCGGGAAAATGTAGACGTTAATGATGTACTCTTCGTGTTTTGTACAGACGTTACATTTAACCGTGCCAAAGATCCCGATGGACATTTATACGTCAAACATCCTGAGGTCGACGAAAGGCAGCATTACATGGGATTTCAGCACACTTTTTTCTCTACGTACTTCAAGGATGGATTTTTCATTCGCTACCTGGACTATAAATGGGGAAGAAAAAATGTGAAGTACTTAAACAAAGGAACTAAACTTGTTCAATTAAAAGCCGATACCGTTACCAATGAACAGTCCATGGTAAATATCGAGCAAGAGCTATCGACCGACTCGGCAAAATATTACAAAGAACATGATGCAGTATTTTTTACACGGAACAAATTGACGCAAAGTCGCCATGTGCAAATCGATGAAACAAATAAAGCTTTGTTGAAAGAGATCAAAGAGATTTTTGATAAACGACATACTCGTTATGAGATCGTGTTGAGCCCCTTGTACGATCAGGTGACATTTAATAAAGAAGATGTAAAAACACTGGAGATCATTTTCGGAAAAAAACATGTTCACGATTACTCGGGCATAAATGGAATTACCGACAGCAAGTACAACTATTTTGAACAGTCGCACTACCGTCCGCATATAGGAAGGATGATCATGGACAATATATATGGAGGTGATCAGCAGTAAGGTGAAAGCAATGACTTTCACTTTTTATTCTGGATAAAAAAAGAACAATTGTTGTCCAATCTCCAATATTCAGTCGTCACAGGTTTTTAAACCCTTAAACATATAACTCCATGAAAGATTTTCTATTTGTATTTAGAAACGATTACAATGCAATGCCTCCTATTACACCGGAAGAAACCCAAGCTGTTACCAAACAGTGGATGGATTGGATCGGAGGTATTGCGGCTCAAAACAAGTTGACCGACAGAGGAAGTAGTTTGACTTCAAAAGGTAAAGTGGTAAAAGTCAACAACGTCATTACCGATGGCCCTTATACGGAGATCAAAGAATTTATTGGCGGTTTCAGTATTGTGAAAGCAGAGACTATAGAGGAAGCCGCGGAATTGGCCAAAGGTTGTCCTATTTTTGCTGTGGGAGGAAACGTTGAGGTAAGAGAAATCAACGTGATGTATAAATAGCACGATGAGGAATCTGAAAGGGCCTTTGTTTTGCAAGGGTTCTTTCAATTCAACTTGTTCGATAATCGGTTTTGTATCGTCGTCAACAAATGATTCAATAAAAACTCCAATTGTTTTAATGTTTCTTCATCCACCACTTCACCCTGTTCATTTATTTTTTTCTTAACGGCAGGTATACTCAAAGAAGAATGTTCGTCTTTTACAGTGCCCAGTGCTGTAAGTGTGTGGAGCAGTGATTCCAGCGCTTTGTCGCCACCTGATGTCAAGGGGGAAGCACTGATAGCTGCCACCG
>DATHPB010000255.1:0-2272 GCA_035484295.1 Cytophagaceae bacterium | reverse complement strand
TCCTTAACAGATGCACAGCAGGCCTTTACAGATAAAAACTTGCAGCTGGTCATTCAAAAATTCGGCATTGAGCAATCTAAAGCGCAAATTACTCAGGCACGACTTTTTTCAAACCCCAATATTAACTACGAGCAAACACTGACTTCACAAAGGGTGGTGGCCAACAACGAAGAACTTGGCCCATACGCTGAACATGCCCTTCAGATACAAAAACTATTTTTGATGGCAGGGAAGAGAAATAAAAACATACACCTTGCTCAAATCAATGCCCAAATTTCAGAATACCAGTTTTTTGATTTGCTTCGTACACTCACCTACTCACTCAATAGTAATTTTTTTGAATTGGCTTTTCAGTTTAAAACAGTTGACGTTTATAAACAAGAAATCGAAACCATTGAACGACTAGTAATCGCTTATAGAGAATTGCAAAAAGACGGCAACGCTGCATTAAAAGATGTAGTGCGTTTGGAATCTGTTTTGTTCTCTTTAGAAAGTGATTTGAGCCAGCTGGAACTGGCCATAGCTGAGAATCAAGCCGACTTGAGGATATTGTTGGGCGTCGGAACGAATGTTTTTGTAGTTCCTGTCATCAACGAAGATAACATTAACGCTTTAAGGATCGACAATCAAACATTGAATGGCCTCATTGACATTGCTGAAGAAAACCGTTACGATATCAAGGTACAGAAAGCAAATATTCAGTATGCACACATGAACTTAAAATTACAGAAAGCATATGCAATACCCGACCTTACTTTCGGTTATACCTTCGATAAAGCAGGTAACTATATCAATAATTACAACGCTCTTACGTTACAAACTAATCTGCCGCTTTTTAACAGAAACCAGGGGAATATAAAAATAGCCGACTATCAACTGAGAAGCAACGAGAAATCCTTAGAGTATGCACACATCACGCTCAACAACGACGTCATACTAGCCTACACACAAGCCATAAAAATAGAGAACCTTTATCAAAATTTTGACAAACAATTTGTAGAAAACTTCAACACCTTAATCAAAGGGGTAATTACCGGTTATGAAAAGAAAACCATTTCGCTTGTTGAGTTCATGGACTTTTTTGATTCCTATAAGCAAAATGTCGTTCAGTTCAATACCCTAAGAAACAACAGGGTTCAATCGTATTTAAAATTAAATTTCAGCGTAGCTAAAAGTGTCTTTACGTTCTAAAAGATTAATCAATAACAAAATGAAAAAACACCTTTTTATATTCGTGGTTCTGGTGCTTATGCAAGCCTGTCATGAGAAAAAAGAAGATTCTACATCCTCTAAATTTGAGTTGTCTCCTCTCCTACGTAGCCGATTAAAACTAACAACAGCGACAGAAGAAGATGTTCAAGGACAACTTTATCTCAATGGGAAAGTAAGTGCTTTTGAAGATAAACTTGTAAAAATATCTCCTTTGGTAGATGGTGTCATACAAACCTTAAATGCCAATTTAGGCGACTATGTAACGAAAGGACAAACACTGGCCGTCATTAAAAGTACAGACGTCGCAGACGCGGAGAATCAAGCCAATGATGCAGAAGCTACCTTGCGTTCCAATGAAAAGAATTTAAACGTGACCAAAGACATGGCACGTCTGGGTCTAGCGGCAGAAAAAGACATTGTATTGGCAGAGAACGAAGTAAACAGAGCCAAAGGGGCTGTTAGACGCTCACATGAAGTATCTTCTTTATATGAAATAAAGAATTCTCTTTATACGATGAAGGCTCCGATCTCTGGTTATGTGATCGATAAAAATTTAACCTTGAGCACTCAGTTGTCTTATGACAATTCACAAGTAGGTCCATTCTATACCATTGCGGACTTGTCCATGATGCAGATCGTAGCAGATGTGTACGAAGCAGACATTGCCAATATCAAAATTGGGGAGCAGGTTCAAATCAAAATATTGGCGTTCCCCAATCAACTTTTTAAAGGTAAAATTGAAAAAATTCAGGACCTTATTGATCCGCAAACACGCACCATGAAGATCAGGATCAGCATACCCAATCCAGACATCAAACTGAAACCTGAAATGTTTGCGCAAATCCTGGTGGATTTTGACGAAGGAATCAAAATGATAAGTGTGCCAACAGCCGCCCTCATTTTCGAAAACAGCAAATACTATGCGCTGGTATACCACTCCGATAAAGACATAGAAGTAAGGGAAGTGCAGATGTACCAAGCGGCAAATGGAAAAACTTACCTGAAAAGAGGGCTGAAAGTTGGAGAGAAAATCATGGCTTCTGATCAGTTGATTGTTTTT
>DATHPB010000254.1:0-6462 GCA_035484295.1 Cytophagaceae bacterium | reverse complement strand
CTACCGCCCACTTCGTAAGCAAGTGTGTAACCCGTTTCAGGCAAGGTATACGTATGTGTCAGTTTGTTGCCAGTAGAATCACTCACATAAAATGTCACTGCATTTTTTGTCTGCGATGTTTCATAATATAAAGAGTAAAGATCTGTTGGTGCGTTGTTGCGATTCAATCCTGTCAGGGCAAAGAAATTGTTTTGCGGAGTGATCAGGTGCAAAGGCTTCTTGTCAAAGGTCTGGTATTTTTTTACCAAGACATCTTTGATCACGGCTCCTTGTGATTCGAATGTGATTTTAAGATCATCATTTTCCAATACTACTTCTTTGTTTACCCCTTGTGTACCTACTGCACCTGCCGGTGCCACTACGGTTTTTGAAGGAGTGAGGGAGGTCAGGCTGTCTTGTTGTACAGCAGCTGTTGTAGTTTGTTGTGTCACGGGTTGTACCGGGGTCTCAAAATTGCTCATGAAAAAGAAATAAGCAATGGTAAGCACCGCAAACAATATGATCCCAATGGTTTGATTTCTATCCATCATGGTTACTTGTTTTTAGAGTATTCTAAAGATGATTTAATAAATTTTACAAAAAGCGGATGCGGATTCAATACGGTGCTTTTCAACTCCGGATGAAATTGCGCACCAACAAAGAACGGATGATCTTTAATCTCCACAATTTCGACCAGGTTGCCATCGGGGTTGATACCTGTAGCCACCATACCGGCTTTTTCAAATGACTTGATAAATTTGTTGTTGAATTCGTAACGGTGACGGTGACGCTCGTGTATCTTCGTTTTGCCGTATGCACTATATGCCTTGGAGCCTTTCACCAGTTCACAGGCATAAGATCCCAAACGCATAGTTCCTCCTTTTTTTGTCACGTTTTTTTGTGACTCCATCAGTGCGATGACCGGATATTCTGTTTCTGCATTCATCTCTGTAGAGTTGGCATCTTTATGTCCCAATACATTGCGAGCAAATTCCACTACAGCGACTTGCATGCCCAGGCAGATTCCAAAGAACGGTACATTATTTTCTCGTGCATATTTTACCGCTGCTACTTTTCCATCCAATCCTCTTGAGCCGAAACCAGGTGCTACCAATATGCCATCCAATTGATGCATGTGATACTCGATGTTGTCGTTAGACAAATCATCGGATTGTATCCACCGTACTTTGACTTTGGTTTCATTGACTGCGCCTGCATGCACAAAGGCTTCTGTGATGGATTTGTAAGCGTCCGGCAATTGTGTGTATTTTCCTACCAAACCAATATTGATTTCGGAAGTCGGGTTTTTAAGTTTCCCCAGGAAATCTTTCCATGTATCCAGGTCTGGATCTGATTTGCCATTGGTTAGTTTTAATTTGGACAACACACGTTCGTCCAGCTTTTCTTTACGCATCAACAAAGGGACGTCGTAGATGGATTCTGCATCCATGGCTTCAATGACAGAGTTGATGTTGACGTTGCAAAATAAAGCTACTTTTTTGCGGATATCTGCCGGTAAAGGATGTTCTGTTCTGCATACCAAAATATCGGGTTGTATTCCGGCTTCTGACAATTGCTTTACAGAATGTTGTGTAGGTTTTGTTTTTAATTCTTTGGCAGCATTCAAAAAAGGAATGAGTGTGAGGTGTATCACCAATGTTTCGTTTGGACCTTTTTCCCAACGAAACTGACGCACTGCTTCAAGAAAAGGCAAGGATTCTATGTCTCCGACGCAACCACCTATTTCGGTGATGACGAAATCATAATTTCCTTTAGCGCCCAGTAACTCCACGTTGCGCTTAATCTCGTCCGTGATGTGGGGCACGACCTGAACTGTCTTTCCTAAAAAAGCTCCTTCTCGCTCTTTGGTAATGACGTTGTTGTAAATTCTTCCTGTGGTGATATTGTTGCCCTGAGACGTTTGAATATTTAGGAAACGCTCGTAGTGTCCCAAGTCAAGATCAGTTTCTGCACCGTCGTCTGTGACGTAACATTCACCGTGCTCATAAGGATTAAGTGTACCCGGATCAATATTCAGGTAAGGATCGAATTTTTGAATGGTAACAGTAAAGCCGCGTGCCTGCAAGAGTTTTCCTAAAGAAGCGGCAATGATGCCCTTGCCTAAGGAAGAAGTTACCCCGCCCGTAACAAAGATGTATTTGGTAGAAGAAGTCATTATCATTTATTGATTACGGGAAACAAAGGTAGGGCTTTCCTATGACTTATTGAAGAAAATATGATTTGATTTATCAAGAATGCAGATCCTCATTATGATCTGGTAAAGTAACATCTGTAAATGTACCGGATTGTCTTTTTGGTGAACCAGTTAAGAAAAATGGATACGATTCAACTTTCAAGAACATTGACGGGCGACCCCTTCTTGAAAGGCGGAGATTTTTGAATGACAATTTTGGGATTATCTTTGTAAGATGAATTTGGAAGGAAAACTGAAGGAAGTCTTTGTTTTCGGAACGGTACAGCAAGCCGCCGACAAATTGGGCATATCCACTTATGTCATTGGTGGCTATGTGAGAGATCTGATCATGAACAGACCTTCTAAAGACATTGATATCGTGTGTCTGGGCAGTGGCATACAGTTGGCGGAAGAAGTTGCTTCTCTGTTACCGGATCGACCGCAGGTGCATGTTTTTAAAAGTTTCGGGACTGCCATGTTCAATACAGAAGGACTGGAAGTAGAGTTTGTGGGAGCTCGGAAAGAATCTTACCGTTCTGATTCAAGAAAACCTATTGTAGAAGACGGTAGTATAGAAGACGATCAGAACCGACGCGATTTTACCATCAATGCTTTGGGGATCAGCTTAAGTAAAGAAACATACGGACAGCTTTCAGATCCTTTTCATGGACAAGAGGATATTCGTAGAAAAATCATTCGGACGCCACTTGACCCTGACATTACTTTTTCAGACGATCCTTTGCGCATGATGCGTGCTGTAAGATTCGCCACTCAATTGGGTTTTGACATTGAACCGGACACCTTTGATGCGTTGATCAGAAATAAGGAACGCCTGAAAATCGTATCCATGGAAAGGATTTCGGACGAACTGAATAAAATTATTTTATCACCCAAACCATCGTATGGATTTAAATTGCTGTTTCAGGCGGGTCTGCTACAGCTGATCTTTCCGGAATTGGTGGCTTTGCAAGGTGTAGAAACGATAGATAATAAATCACACAAAGATAATTTTTACCATACGCTTCAAGTGTTGGATAATGTAGCAGAGCATTCCACGGATTTATGGCTGCGTTGGGCTGCGATCTTACACGATATTGCCAAACCGGCTACCAAACGGTTTGAACAAGGTCATGGCTGGACTTTTCATGGACACGAAGACAAGGGAGGCAGAATGGTTCCCGGTATTTTTCGTCGCTTGAAATTACCACTTAATGAAAAAATGGACATGGTCGCCAAGCTGGTAAAACTTCACCTGCGTCCCATTGCATTGGTAAAAGATCAGGTGACAGATTCTGCAGTGCGTCGCTTGTTGTTTGAAGCAGGTGAACATTTCGAAGACCTGATGGTATTGTGCAGAGCGGACATCACATCCAAAAACAATCAAAAGATAAAACGCTTTTTAGAAAACTTTGACAAAGTAGAACGAAAGGTAATTGAAGTAGAAGCGAAAGATTCCATTCGTAATTTTCAGCCTGTAGTCACAGGAGAAGATATCATGGTATTGTTTAATCTAAAACCTTCGCGCGAAGTGGGTGAAATAAAAAATGAATTGCGTGATGCTATCCTAGATGGTCTTATTCGAAACGAAAAGGAAGAAGCATTGGCTTTCGTAAAAAGGGCAGGAGAGAAGAAGGGATTGAAAACAGCAAATGATATATAGTAATTTAGATAACCTGGCAAACAGGTTATTTGAGGCTATCTCTCTCTTATTGCTTAATCCCGAAAATCAGACTATCTTTGATAAGTAAAGCTTTTAATAACATTCACCATGAAGTTCCATACAAAGCAAGGAGCATTATTTGTTTGTGCGATGATGATTTTTTTTCACGGTTGTAAACAGCAAAAATGTCCCGAACCCATTACCTTTCCTTCACTTCCTTCTCAGCACCAATTAAAATTAAAACCTACAACTGATGCACAAGATGCATTCGTTTTTAGTGTGTTACCAACAACCAACTTTGGTAACAATCCGACCTTACAAACCATGGTGGCTACTTGGAGCCTGCAGTTTGGTGTGAAGAGAAGTTTTATAAATTTTGATTTGTCGGCCATTCCTACAGATGCTGAAATACAAAGTGCGGTATTGACTTTGTTTGCCGATACACTTAATGTAGGTATGAACTATATACCTTATGGACACTCAACTTATGGAGGGGATAATACTTGGGTAATTGATCGTGTCACTTCACCTTGGACAGAAAATACAATCACCTGGAATAATCAACCTTCCGTTGATACTGTCGGGCAGATTACTATGCCGGCGAGTATATCACGTTTTGAAACATACACCGTGGATATTACTCATTTTGTAAAAAATGAGTTGATACATCCCGATCTTTATTATGGCATCATGTTTCATTTGCAGGAAGAACTTATCGAATACCGTGAAATAGCTTTTTGCCCGGGCGATCATCAACATGCGGACCAGCTTGCACCCGAATTGTATATTACTTATAAAAAATAATCGTGTTTAATCATTTTTTTAAAACATGATTAACCCCTATGGCAGAATAGATAAATACAAAAGGAAGTACAGGAATTAAAAAGCGTCCATCCCAATTTTCACTGGTCAGGCTTACAATAAGGGCTTGTGAAATTATAAAACAACCGATGAATATTTTTTCTTTTGCAGCGGTCATGTTTTTATAACCGTATGCAGCGAAGATATAACATGGATAAAGCACGGCAATAATCAGTGCATTATGGTACCATGAAAAATAAGGTTTGATGTTTCCGAAAAATAAAAACAATTTTAGCAGACACAGTTTTATAAAATAAACAGGATTGTACAGGAAAAATAAAACCAGTTGTACAACCGGTGTGTAAGCGGAAGACGCTATTGTTAATTGTTCCGGTTTTTGGAGGAATAGAGGAATGGAAGGATAGATAATTTCAGCTTTGCTGTAACTGTCTATGAAGTAATAAATATAATCTTTCAAGATATAATTGATCATCATAAGAGATGCTGTTATAAGTATTCCTGATAAAATTATCCATACAGAAACAGGGATTTTGTTTTTTTGTGCGATCCAGGTAACCAAGTAACCAAAGACTGCTACCATCAGCCCTATACCTGTGGGGCGAATGAAAAAAGTAAAAGTGATTAGAATACTGGTGAGGAAGTAATGCCAGCCTTTTCTGCTTAGGGTTAAAGAAGCAAAAGAAAATATACAGCAGCTTGTAAATAATGATTCTGTATAAATGTAAACGTTCCATTGATGGATCTTAATCCATGTCAGGTAGAGAAATACAGCAATGATTGCGCTGCGTTTATCGGAGAGGTGAGAGACCAGATGAAACAATGCTAGTGCTGCGAGTCCTGATAATAGCATTTGCAAAAAGACTATAGTACTTAAATTCCCTTTCAACAAGAATACGCCCGAAAGAAAGGAAGAATAGCCAATATACCAGATTCCCCGGCCTTCCGGCAAGTGTCCTTGTAAAATGTGATACGCATCTTCTATGTACATCGGAGAATCTGGTGCAGAGACCACTCCATAATGCTGCAGAACATAATATTGTACGCCTACCCATGTTGCGATAAGGATAACGATTGGCTTGTCCGTAAAAAAGACGGAACGGAAAGTATATGAAGTTTCTGTACGATTCATAATGGTGGCTTCCCTAAAAATACTCAAACCGATGAAAAAGCTGCATGATTTGACATAAAAAAATCCCCGATAAAGGGGATTTCTCTACGCTATTTCTTTTTGTCGAAGTCAAGTACAACACCGTTAATGCAGTAGCGCATATGAGTAGGTGGTGGGCCGTCGTTGAAAACGTGGCCTAGGTGAGAATTACATCTTCCACAGACAACTTCTGTGCGAATCATGCCATGTGAATTGTCTTTGTGGTATATGACGCTGGTTTCGCTAATCGGTTTGTAAAAACTCGGCCACCCGCAACCGCTTTCGAATTTTGTGTCGCTTTGAAACAAGGCATTGCCGCATGCCGCGCAATAATAAGTCCCTATTTCCTTAGATTTTTCAAACTCACTGGTCCATGGACGTTCGGTTCCTTTTTCCCGGGCAATTTGATAAATGTTAGGATCCAATATTTTTGCCCATTCTGATTCAGGTATGTTAACTTTGCTTGTATCGGTACGGGAATACACAGGGTTATTCTTTTTCATGCTATTTTCTTTGGGTTTTTTCTGTTGTGAAAAACTACATCCACTGGTTGCTACAACCAAAAGTATACATAGAAAGTTTCTTATTGCCATGGCCGTTGGTTTATGTTATCTATAACCAATATTAGATCATAATCGTTTCTTATACTGTCGGCGGGCA
>DATHPB010000253.1:0-4942 GCA_035484295.1 Cytophagaceae bacterium | reverse complement strand
GCTGGCCAGGTATTTTCTTTCAAAAGAAACAATTTCCCCCTGCAATGCCTTGTTGTAATGAGGAAGCCAGAAGGTAAGGTAATCTTCCTTGAAGATATCTTGTATCTTTTTACCGATATGTTCTTCTTTCAATTCAAACTGGATCATGGTAATCAGGTTGTCCCTGAAATTGTCGTTCCATTTGACCATTCGGTAATTGTTATCCAGCATCCATATGGACTGACGGATGCCATTGAACACAGATTGAAGAGTAATCTCATTTTTTTTTGCAGCTTCTCTCGTCTCTATTCTTTTGGTAATATCATTTGATATGACCAGTACACTGGTGGTTTCACCGTCTATGTTGATGGGATGGAGATAATACTCAATGGTACGGGCGCTTTGCGCATAGGTTCTTTCAAAATAAATGTCTTCTCCCTCAAATACTCTTTTATAAAACGGTATCCAGAAATCAACTTCTTCCCGGCTGAATACATCGTGTATTCTTCTACCGGCGTCCTGGTTGTCAAGGTCTATCTTAAGTATGTTTTTTACATTGTCCCTGAATTTACTGTTCCATTTTACTAGTGTAAAGTCCTTGTCGATGATCCATAAAGACTGCAGCATGCCGTCAAATATGGAATGCAGCGTGATGTCGTTTTTATTGAATTCTTTTTGTGCTTCGTAGGTCAAGTGTTCTTTTTCTTTTTTCAGGCGGTCTATTGTACCGAGTATGGCCGTGTTGAAGAAAATGATTTGAATCCCCGATCCTATCTGTACGATGTTATTGTAAAAAATGGAAAAAGGTAATACACCAGCCAGGTATATATAATAGAGCAGAGCTGACGCTGTATAGGCGATCCAGCCTAATAGGAAGAATTTTGAAGTGGAGGTCTTGAAATAGACATAGTAAAAGACAGCCGTTCCGATGGAGAAAAGTCTGATCACAAGAGAAAAGTAAAAGAAAAGGATTAAGCCTGTGTTGTAAGGAGCAAACAACAAAACAAGAATCATGACTGCAAAGGTTGCGTAAATGATTTTGTAAATGACATACAGCTTGGGTACCGCTTGCTTGGTGTTAAATAATTTTTCAGAAAACAGAACAGAAAAAAAAGTGAGCGCATAGAAGAGCATGCTGTAACTATTCATCGCAGGATAAGACGGCCAGAGGTATTGAAAGGTATAGCCATAGTCCACTGCTGTGATCAATCCAGTGGTGAGTGTACATAAGATGTAGTAAAAATAAATGGATTCTTTCAACCAGAAGAGGACGATGACACTCGAAATGATGATGAGAAATATAAACCCAAAATACGTCCAATGAAAAATGCCGTATTTATAGGCATAATCAAAATAGTTTTCCAATGAAAAAAGATACATCGGTACCAGCATAGGACCTTCTGTTTTTACGTTTAAAACGATAAGGGAAGTACTGGGTGGAATTTTCAGGTTGGGGAAATTATGGTTAACATCTCTTAAGTCAAAGGGAAGCTGATCTCCCGTTTCTTTGATCGTGATTAATTCGTCATTGGAATAAAAATAAGCTTTGATGACATCGAGATGCGCATTTTCAAATACCAGAAATTTATTGGACGACAGAGTGGTTGGTTTTACAATCAGCCAAACATTATGAACATTAAGGCCCAGGTTGATGGAGTTTTCTGTCTGGGTAAGCGCTTGTTTTTTATAAAGGGTTATCACCTCCGTTGCAGTGTAAGATTTGTTATCAGCTGTTATATAAAAAAAGTCAGCTTTTGAATCGGCGGCTGCTTTTTGAGAGCAAAAGAGGATAAAAATGAAACTTAGCCACACTATGGGTCTGTAAGCAGGGTGTAAACTCATAAACTAGTTATCGTAAAGGGAAAAAGGGAGAGAAGATTTAATATGAATTAAATTTTCAACTGTTTGGTAATTAATTGTTTAATCGTATCTTAGCTTGTTGGCACTCCTAATATAATTAAAATTTTATGTTAAAAGCATTACTCGTTGACGATGAAAACAAAAGTCGTGAAAGTCTTAAAATTCTAATTGAAGATTTTTGTGATGGAGTAGAAGTAGTAGCTATGGCCTCTTCTGTCGACGAAGCGTTGGAAGCATTGAATACGACTTCTCCAAATATTGTTTTTCTGGATATCAGGATGAACAAGGAAACGGGTTTCGATTTTTTGAACAAATGCAGTAAGATCGATTTTCAGGTTGTTTTCACTACTGCTTATTCAGAATATGCTATCGATGCCATTAAATTTTCAGCACTGGATTATTTACTCAAACCCATCAATATAGAGGATCTGAAAAACGCCATTGACAAGGCAGAGAAGAAGTTTTCGAATAATGACTTAAGAGAAAGAGTCGACTTTTTATTTCAAAATTTTAAAGTAGACAGCTCCGATAATTTCAAATTGGTATTACCGACTTCCGAAGGATTGATGTTTATCAATTTCAAAGACATTTTATATTGCGAGGCTTCCAGTAATTACACCATTTTTCACATGAGGGACAGCAAAAAATACGTGGTTTCGAAAACACTCAAGGAATACGAAGACCTGCTCGTCAACTATAATTTTTTCAGGATACATAACTCTTTTTTAATCAACCTGCGGGAGATTGTCAAGTATGTAAAAGGCGATGGCGGCTATGTCGTACTGAGCAATGACAAATCGCTGGACGTATCTAAAAGAAAGAAGGAGTTTTTCCTGACCAAGCTGTCGAATTCCAAAATTATCTGACGTTATCTCCTCGTTTTTAGGGGTTTTTCTTCATAGCCGTCCAGTTACTGGTTGGTTCTTCCCATTTACTAATTCTTGGTAATATCAGGCCTGTTTAATCCGTAAACTTGATCAGCATTTAAAGACAAGGACTCATTTTCTAATGGGCAACCTAATGACTTGGATGTATAGACCGGATGACAAAGAAAACAGGTTTTATGGAATCGATTATTCATTACAAAGATATAGAACGCAATCTCGTTCATATCTTTTTGGATTCTATTATCACCGATACTCAATACCGGATTACAGATGTTAGTTCTTCCATATCAGAATTACTTAGCTATGAAAAAAATGAACTTATCAATAAACATGTGTCTGTTATTTTTTCTGAGTATAATCTGGATTTTCCTTCTTTACTCAATCGCGGATATTTTGTGCACACGGAATTTGCATTAAAAGATAAATCCGGAAAACGGGTCGATGTGTTTCTTTCAGGATATTTTCTCGGGTTGATCAGTGACATCAACGGCAAGATTGTCATCATCGTGAAAGCGAGAAACAATGCATTGGAAGAAAAAAAGAAACTGGATAAAAGAATCAGGGAACTGAACGAATTGATCTACCGGAGTGCTCACGACATACGCGGTCCTCTCGCAACGATCAAGGGATTGGTGATGGCCGCAAAATGTGAAGAGAACAATCCTGCTGACATCATGAAATACCTTGACTTGATAGAAAATGTTTCAGAGCGACTTGACCTTGTGCTAGAATACCTGAGAGAGTCGATCAAAAGAAAAGAATATGAATTTTGTTACATCAACATCGAAGAGTTTATTGCAGAACTCTCCGACAGGATCAATAAGCTGAGCAAGATTTACGACCTCGACATTCACTATTCTCCGGTTCAAGAGGTGAAAGGATTTCTGTTTTATTCCAATCCTTTTCTGTCCAGCATTCTTGTTGAGAACTTGATACTCATCATCAACTCTTTAAAGGAAGAACAAAAACAAAAATATACCATCGAGCTTTTTCTGTACGATGGGTATGTTCAAATTAAAATTCAAACCGATTATTTGACCGAAGTCGTAAAGGAATACATCAATAAAGGACTCTCGTTTCAACCGGGCAATGTTGCTGGACAGAACGGCTATCATTACCTTAACTTCAGAATCATCAGAATTTGTTCGGAAATCATTGAATCAACAATAAGCATAGACTACACGTCTTCTGTAGCTCTCATACTTACTATCCCTTGCAGAATTACGAAATAAAACCATTTCCTAGAATCACCATGACAGACATCAGCATTTTAGAACTTAAAAATATTACTCAGGCCATACGGGAAAAATTCGGATACGATTTCTCTAATTATGCCTCTTCTTCTTTTAAACGGAGACTGCTGCGTATTCTGGACATGAATAAGATTACGGTGGAAACATTGGTCGAAAGAGTGAACAACAATAGCTTTACGAAAGAGGATTTTCTACATGAGATCACCGTAAATGTGACAGAGATGTTTCGTGATCCTTCTTTCTGGAAAGCCTTGAAACCTTTATTAACTGCGATATCTACATCGAGAGAAAAAATAAAAATATGGCATGCAGGTTGTTCTTCCGGTGAAGAAGTATTCTCTATGTTGATCGTTTTAAAAGAGTTGGGCATTTTGGATAAGGTCGAAATTGTAGCGACAGATATTGATAAAAGTATCTTGTCAAGAGCAAAAGAGGCTAAAATTACAGCGAAGAACATGGAGGTGCACAAACACAATTACGAAAGGTTTTCAGGGCATGCGAACATTGAAAAATATTTCACACAACTGCCGGGTGATCTTTATGTGTTCGATAAAACCATGCTTGAGAAAGTGAGCTTCAGGGAAATTGATCTGGTCAAAGCAATTCCCTTTTCGAAATTCGATTTGGTATTGTGTAGGAACGTACTGATTTATTTCAACAATAATCTTCAGAATGATGTATTGAAATTGATTTCTGATTGTTTGTTCGAAGGAGGCATGTTGGCTATAGGTGCGAAGGAATCGATTTCCTGGTGTGAGGTTTCGAATAAATTCAACTCATTGAATGCGGAAGAAAGAATTTTCAAAAAAAACCGATCTTAATTTCAGATGGCAGATTTTGATTTTAAATACCGTTACAAAGCAGTCGTAATCGGAGGATCGGCAGGAAGCTTTCAGGTACTTGTGAAATTATTGAGCACAATTCCTGCAGACTTTCAATTGCCTATTATTATCGTTTCACACC
>DATHPB010000252.1:0-2314 GCA_035484295.1 Cytophagaceae bacterium | reverse complement strand
TAGCAATTCGTGCAAAAATGGTAATGGATACCGAAGCAATCATAATGTTACCAATCTGACTTTTGGTTAAACCCAATTCCTCCCTAATGATACCCATCATCGGAGCAATACCAAACCATCCGAAAAAACATAAAAAGAAGGTGATCCAAGTGATATGAAATGCCCTCATGTAAGGCTTTCCAAAACTTAATAGGTTGATTTTATCTGCTTTCATTTTCATCTGCTTTTATAACTAAGTAATTTTAACTAACCAACAAAAACAAGTCTTTGTTAATAAAATAGCTTTATATATACAATTTTGATATTTTTTAATAAACAGTGGTTATTTTTTAAGGCAATATTTAATAAAAACATATATTATTTAGTAAAACAGTATAAAATAATAACACATTTCACCAACAGCACAATCTATACAAACAAGTATTTATACTCAATTTATTACTCAGTTTTTTTAAAAAATAGTTGCTAAAATCCTATTTCAGTCCTGAAAAATCATACAACTAGGTTGAAACATTGATTTATTTCAAAAAACTTCTTCAAATACTAAAAGGTCTTAACACCAAAAGTCTTCTGATTTTACTGAAAGTGCATTGTAACTCTTTTAATCAGATGACATAATTGAGTTAAAGAACATCACCCATAAGAAAAGCTCTGACTACAGGTCTTATTAAAAAACCTATATAATAATGCAAAACCAGCTCTATATTAAGTATTTGTTCTGCCTGATATTTCTTGTATTTTAGTTTAAGGTAAGTATCATTACTTTTATCCATTACAACCATGAAGAAGCCAATCCTCCTTTTGTTTTTACTGTTCAATTTTTCTCTTATGGGCAACACGCAAACTGCGTATGATGTATTTACAGCAAACAATTACCCATTCACCTGGTTAGGCATTGATTACACACAAGTCAAACTAATTGGCAATTTTTCTCAGTTTAAAGACGCGGGAGACGTAAGTCCTTCTTCGATGAAAAACAGGTATTTCCCTGCATGGAATAACCTGGTCTTGAACGAACGTCCTAAATACAACCTTCAGGCTGCATTTAGAAAGGAGAATTTGCAATACGACATCTCAGAAGTAACGGCAAAAAATGCAACTGCCAGACTGGAAGAGATGGAAGTTTATAACAACCCCAATTACACACAGGAAAAAATTCAGGAGATTATCAATACTTATTCTTTTCAAGGAAAGGAAGGCGTGGGAATTTTATTTGTTGCGGAAGCATTGAACAAAAGCGCCGAGGAAGCTTATTATCATGTTGCAGTCATCAACATGGCAACTAAAGAAATTTTAATTTACGATAGATTACGCGGAGAGCCTGGAGGGATAGGCTTAAGAAATTATTGGGCGGGCTCTATTCGTCAAGTCATTGAAACTATTGAGGCCAAACGCTACAAGGCGTGGAAGGCTATGTATGCAAAGAAATAAACCCTCACTGAATTCATCGAACAACCAAACGCTATAACCTAATAATGCTTATCTTCGAAACAGATTATTTCGTTTGACTATCTCTCCTCCATGAACAACGATCCAGAATTAGACGGAAAATACCTGGGTACCATTACCAAAGACTTTGTAAAGGTTTCCGATACCTTAAAAGAAGCCTCGTACCAATTGCGTTCTAGAGGAATTTCAGATTACCCTGTTTTTCCCATTTGCAAAATCGGACAACCCATTGGTCAATTGCTAATCAACAAAGCTGATCTTGGGTTGGACTGGAATTATTTTTTCTCCTTCATGGAAGAATTCAGTCAACGTCAACTGATAGAAAAAGAAGAATTGTTCAAAGAGAATTACAAAGACCCGGAAGAATTTTGCTGCTTGTTCGTGATCGATGAAGCGTTTACGAATTTCGTTTTCATTCCTTATCCGGAAGATTAAAATGCTCCGGATAAAGATAAAGATTACTACATGCGGCACACTCAATCAAAAATGCTTCCAACCCTGTGCTTGCAACGGTACTTCATTACCTTGTTTAGTCACCATGACGGGTGTTGATCCCGGACCTTCCATATAGCCGATCACTGATATGTCAGGATGATTGCGAAGCTTTTCGTAATCGTTTTGATCCATGGTAAATAACAATTCATAATCTTCACCACCATTTAATTGCACTGTAATCGGATCTAAATCAAATTCTCGGGCAACTTCATACGTCATACGGTCGATGGGTAATTTTTCTTCGTAGATACGAGCTCCTAATCCGGATGCCTTACACAAATGTAAAATCTCTGAAGCCAATCCATCGGACACATCTATCATACTTGTCGGCTTAACACCCAAGCGAGCCAACTCCTTCACCACATCAATA
>DATHPB010000251.1:0-8077 GCA_035484295.1 Cytophagaceae bacterium | reverse complement strand
AGCCGGTGAAAAGATAGCAGGGCTTCTATTGGTACCTTATGCTATGGCTTTTCAATACTTGCTGGGAGGATTGACTAAAGTTGAAGTCGTCTATCCTTTATTTAAACAGTTTCAAGACGAGTATAAAGATAAAAAAATCTTTAAAATAGTCAGTATAGGTGGATTGATTTTCTTCTTTTCTCTTTTAGCTATCAATACTATTGCTTATTCTATTTTATCTGATGCCAATAATAAGTTGGCAGCGCAATATGGAAGTCTGCAACACATCACTATTTCCAATAAAAAAACTACAGAAGAATTTAATCGTAAAGAATCTTTTTTGTCAAAAGAAGGATGGCTTAATTCTTCTGCCATTTCATACTATTCAGATAGAATAGCTTCTTCACTACCCAATGAAATTCAATTGACCGATCTTTTTATTTATCCGATCAATGAATCATTAAGTAGGAAAGAAAAGAAAGAAGTCTTTGAACCACATGTTATCTTAGTGAAAGGAGTTTCTATCAAACCCACTGATATTAACAAATGGGTAAAAAAGTTAAATGAATTCAAATGGGTGAATCAGATCAAAGTGCAGGACTATACATTTGATCATAAAACAGGAAGAGGAAATTTTTCCTTACATATAACGATTAGCGGTGAATTGGAATAAGCTGACATATCAACAAAAAAATAAAATGCTACTTATCGGGTATGTGTTTTTCCTTTTTGCAGTGTATGAATTGGCAATCAGTAAATCGTGGGACTTGTACAGCCAAAATAATACCCTGAAAGAAAAAATAGGGAGTAGTAAGGCGTCTTATACCAACAAAAAAGAGTTAGACAGGAAAAAACAAATACTGGATATTCGGATCTCTTCTTTCTTTGTTGACTCAGTCAGTCATCAGGATCATTTATTAGAAACAGTTTCTACCTATTGCCATCAACATCAGGTATTGATAAAAGAAATTCCCCCGATGGTAAGGTATGTAGAAGATGATTTTCAAATAAGCACATACAAAATAGTAGTAGAAGGTGATTTCATACCGTTGCTGAAAATGGTCTATTTGTTAGAACAAAAAAGTAAACTCGGTAGAATTTCTTCTTCCTTGTTTTCTTTAAAATACGATCCTAAAAGGAAAAAAGAAATATTAAGCATGGTCTTATACATTCAAAATATTCAATCGTATGCTCATGAAAAACAAGGTTAATGTCAGAGTCGTTTTATGTTTACTTGCAACTATGATTAGTGTATCGTTTTGGGCATGTAAAGCTATCATTGAGGAAGATATTACGAATAGTAAAATCATTGTCAATGCCCCAAAATCCGATTCGTTAGCGAGTTACAATCAATTGTTTTGGTGGGAAAAAGTAGATGGAGCATTAACCTATCAATTGCAAATAGCTTCGCCAAACTTTGATAGTCTACAGACCTTGGCGCTTGATTCAACGGTTACTACCAATAAAGTAAATTTCACTTTAGCTGCTGGTCGTTATCAATGGAGAGTAAGGGCTTTAAACGGTTCGTATCAGACACAATATTTTGGTTCCACGTTTACCATATTACCGGCAGATCTCAACACACAAACTGTTACACTTAATACACCCGCCACAAACTCCTATGTGAATACAAAAGGGATATTGTTCCAAGCTGTCACTTGGTCAAAATTGCCAATTAATGGATTAACTTATGAAGTGCAGGCAGACAATGCTAATACATTTACAGGGACTTTGATACTGGATAGTAAAACACAATCCAGTACAGCAAACATACCCATTGCAGGAGAAGGAGCATATTACTGGAGAGTAAGGGCATTTAAAGGAACCGACACTTCTTATTGGTCGCTGAATTCATATTCCTTTACCTATGATACGACTGCTCCGGCTAAAGTAGTATTGACCGCTCCTACTAATTCAGCCATCAACCAGACAGTTGCCGGAACCTTGACATGGCAGAGCTTGGGCACAGCAGGTTCTATCAAGTATAATGTATACATTACCTATGGTTCAGCAGCAGAAGTACTATATACCACCACTAATACTTCTTATCCATATAGTGGTACTACCGGAGAAACTGTAAAATGGAGAGTTCTGGCAGTAGATTTAGCCGGTAACAAAGGAGCTACAAGTGATACCTGGCAGTTTAAAATTCAATAATTAAGTACATAAAGTGAAAAACAAAAAACTCATGTATGTGTTGTTGGCAGCCAGTGCTCTGGTTTGGGGATGGGTTTTTGTGAAAATATTCGGCGCTTTTTTTAAAAGCGAAGATGATAATTTTATCAAGATAAAAAAGAAAACAACAGAAGTTAATTATTCTACTCAATCAGACACGTTTGAATTACTTGCCAACTATCCCGATCCTTTTTTGAAAAAAGCGAGGGGAGTATTAATGTATAATAACGTTGACTACAGATCCAATGTTAATTTGACGAGTATTTCTTCAAAAAAAGTAGCCGTAGTTGCCAGCAAAAAAAGTAAGAAAGAAGAACCCGTCATTAATTGGGAATTCATAAAATACAAAGGACGTATTACCAGACAATCTACCGGCAAGATTCTTTCTCTTGTTACAATCAATGGGAACGACTATTCTTTGGAAGAAGGAAAAATAGTGCATAATGTGACGCTGTTGAAAATCACGCACGATTCCATACAAGTCAGTTTTGAAGGAGTGAAAAAATACATTATAAGGAATAAGAATTGATGAAAACACTTTTCTTTTTGGTCATGATCGTTCATGCATTTTTTATACATGCATGGGGACAAAAGGTTGATTATTCTGTAACCAATATGGTAACTGTAGTTTATAACGATTATTTTGTCTATGCACATTTCAGTGCTGATGAAGAAGATATTAAAATTGATGACGAAAAAATTTATTATTGGTATGCCGCAAACGATATAAAAAAAACACGTGGTGGCTACGACGGAAAAATCCTTCATGGTTTATATACTGCCTTTTATAAAAATAAAAACCTGATGGAGAAAGGGATGTTCTCTCACGGTCTAAAAAAAGGCGTTTGGAAAAGTTGGTATTTGAATGGTGAATTGAAAGAGAAATCTTTTTACAAGAGAGGAACTAAAAACAAGGCATTTTTAATTTACCATGATAACGGAAGAGTAAAACAAAGAGGAACGTTTAAGAATGGAGCATTTCATAAAAAAATCAAAACGTACGATAGCACAGGTATTTTGATTAAAACGGACCGATACAAAGACGGAATCATTGTGAAGGAGGAAATAAAGAAACCTAAAGGTAAAATATGGAGACTTCTTAAACGGAATAAAAAGACATTGGACAAGGCTGCCCTAAAGACGGATAAGATAGATTCTCAAAAGAAAGAAGCTGAACAGAAGAACGAAAGAAAAGCAGTACCGGAAGGTACTAAGAAAAAAGAAGAGACCAAACAACTGGATAAAGAAGCTAAAAAGAAAGAAAAGGAAAAGGTCAAGCAAGAAAAGAAGAAAAAAAAGGAACAAAATGACATTCGGATTCAAAAGATAAAAAAAATTGTACCCGCCGGTAAGGAAGGTAGTTCAATATGATCAGAGCTTCTGCATTATTCATTGTTATTGTTATTTCTTTTTTACTGGCTTCTATTACCAGCGGTATCGTTTACTATACTTTTTATTATAAAGTTCAATTGGCTAACCATGCAGTTTATCATCGGTTAGTTCATAATTTGAATTCTGGGATCGCATACACCTTATCATTAGCGGAAACATCTTCGGCCTATCAAAAGCAGATAGACCTTTACAATGAGGGTTCGGATTCTGTGAAAATAGATGCTAAGCTATGGGGGATCTTTAATATAGCTTCAGTAGAAGCTTATGGTAAAGGGATCGCTTTAAAGAAAGCTTTTATGTACGGTTATGCTCCTAGCAAGGAATCTAATGTAGCCATCTACCTGAAAAATTCAGATAAAGGACTACGGATTTCAGGAAACACCACCATTGTTGGAACCTGTTACCTTCCTCAAGGAACAGTCAAAGCAGCCAATGTAGATGGCTTTACGTACCAGGGACCTTCCAAATTGATCAATGGTGAAATCAGGCAAAGCCCTGATAGTAACATCAGGCTTAATTCTTCCGTTTTATCGCATATAGAAGAATTGTTGAAGTATGACTTTCTTAACTTTCCTGATCATTTTTCATCTTCTCCAAACGAGTCATCAGAAAAAGATTCTTTAATCAGATCCTTTACGGATTCTACTTGGTATATTTCATACGCTGATGCACGGTTAACAGATTGCATGTATTTACAAGGAAACATTGTTCTGTACAGCGATCAACCCATACGATTAAGAAATACCTTATCGGTTAAGGATATCATTATCGTTGCACCCTCTATCATTTTTTCTGGCAAATACCAAGGCACGCTGCAGGCCTTCTGTACAGATTCTATTGTAGTGGATTCGGATGTTACACTGGATTATCCTTCCACCTTGGTACTCTTTAAAAAGAATGTCGTCAATGCCAGTGCGAAGATTCACTTAAAAGAGAGGAGCGCAGTATCTGGAATTGTATGTGCGTATAGCACACTTACAAATGATGATCATATCCATGTGCAAGTCAACAAGGGTGCCTTAGTAAAAGGGCAACTCTATTCCAGCGGCAGCATTGATTGTCAGGGAACAATTTATGGCGGCATGATCTGCAAAACCACGTTGCTCAAAACCAATACTTCCATCAATGAAAACTATTTATTGAATACGACAATTGATCTCACTAAAAGATCCACCTATTTTGTCGGATCTAATTTATTACCGGCTAATAGTAAAAAAAAGGTGATTAAGTATTTGTAAGAAGATGGTAAATAAAAAAATCAAGGCTTCTTCTTTATTGGAAACAATTGTAGCAATGGTCATTTTATTGACGGTGTTTTCCATTAGTATATTGGCCATACAAAATGTGCTTCGCTCTGTCCAGATCGGCAATAAGACGTATGGTTACTTTTTATTGCAAGAAGAGTTGGCAAAAACATTAAAAAACAAACAATACATCAGTGAGGAAATCCAAAAAGATAACTTCATCATTACTAAAGACATTTCTGATTCTCCCTTATCAGAAGGACTTCTGATTATCGATCTTAAAATTGCTTGTGATTCGGGAACTGTTTTGTCTACGCTACGTGAAACAGTAATGAAGGATGATTAAATTAAGAGCCTATACTGTCATGGAAATGATTGTTGTGATGCTTATTTCAAGCATTATTGTGACCATGTCGTATAGTATTTATACTAAGATTTTCTCATTGAAACAAAAAGTCGGAGATATGTATGGCCACAATTACAATATGGTACTCTTCAATCGCCTGCTGACTACTGATGTATTGCAATCGGAATTAATTCAATCAGATGATTCAGGATTTTCCTTTTTGTATAAAGACCACGAAGTGAAATACGTATTCGATGAGGTATTGGTCAGGAAGCAGGCAACTATAACTGATACACTGACGTCGTTGACGGGTTGTACCATTGAATTCAATTACGTAGACACGACTCATCATGTAATCAAAGAGATTCGAATTTCCGGGCAATACGATGGAGAAGATGTTTCTATGGTATTTAATAAATCTTATGGTGCTGACTTTTTAATGAAACTAGATGAATAAGAAAGGAATAGATATCTCATCGTTAAATGTGACTAAAGAGGGCACTGTCAAAACGAAGGACGGAGAAGGAGATGGCATATGGAATGGATTATTCAATAAAGAAATTTCTTTCGGAGGAAATGGATTTGACGATAAGAAAAGAGAAAGTTTTTATCATGAACTTTCTATTCTCATTGCTGCAGGAGTAGACATCCGAACATCTTTTGAATTGATTGCATCAGAGCAAAAAAAAGAAAGGGACAAAGTGCTGATTGAAAATATTCTAAACAGCATCGTTAATGGATCAACCTTTTCCGATGCATTGACTAAAGAAAAATGTTTTACCATGTATGAATGTGTAAGCATTCAGATTGGTGAAGAGACAGGGAAATTAGTCATTGTGTTGGATCAGTTAGCTGCGTATTTCAAAGGAAAGATATCACAGAAAAGACAGATCATTAGTTCAATGACCTATCCAGGTATTGTATTGTGCGTTTCTGTAGGAGCAATCTTTTTCATGTTGAATTTTGTGGTACCGATGTTCTCTGATATTTTTAAACGATTCGGAGGAAAACTTCCACCCATTACAAAATTCATTATCAATGCAGCTGCTGTAGTACACGATTACGGATTGATTTTTTTATTGGTAGTTGCAGGTTTAATTTGGTTCATTGCCAGACAGCGTCACCAGGAACTCTTCAGAAAATACGCTTCACATATTGTTTTGAAAGTTCCCTTTGTTGGAGAGTTGATTCGAAAAATTTATTTGATACGGTTTTGTACTTCCATGACTTTACTCATTAGTGCCAAAGTACCTATTTTAAGGGCCATACAGTTGATTCGGAAAATGATCAATTATTATCCTATTGAAGAATCGCTTGATCAAATAGAAAAGGATGTATTGATCGGAATTCCTCTTCATGAGAGTTTGAGTAAGTTTTCCATTTATCCTAAAAAAATGATTTACCTTATAAAGGTAGGAGAGGAGGTCAATCAGCTGGATCATTTCTTTGAAAAAACCGGAGCTCAATACGATGAAGAGGTAAAATATTTAACATCCATCATGGGAAGTTTAGTGGAGCCATTCATGATTGTTTTTTTGGGACTGGTAGTAGGCTTTATATTAATTGCAATGTATTTACCATTATTCCAATTGAGTAGTAGTTTTTAAATACTAATACTTAGTGCTAGGTATTTTATTTTAATGTGGATAAAGAGCATACTTGTTTTTTGATACATGTTGGATTAATAGATAGTTTTGAAGCAATTCTATTTTACTTCATAAGGTCAATGAATAGGTTTTATTTTTGAATTAATCTTAATTTTAAAACAATGAGTTTTTTACACCAACGATTTTTTCGACTATATGTCGTTCTGATTTTTGTACTGCTCTCAAAATCATCCTTCGGCACTGTGACATATACCTGGAACAAAACTACCGCGGGAACATTCAATTGGACGGACGCAGCCAATTGGAATTCTTCTCCAAGTACACCAGGCGGATATCCTGGAAGTGGGGGATCCACTACTGATAATGCCATATTAAGTTCGACGACAGTCACACAAACCATTACACTTCCAACAGGTACACTTACCCTCAATTCTATTAGCTGTACAGGTGTTTCTTCTCATATACTTACGTTTACGATGACAGGCTGTGACCTCGTAATTTCAGGAACTTCAGCTGACTGGGTTTACAGCACGTTAAATTCTGCCAATAGCATTACGGTTACAGCATCAGATCATGTAAAAATGGATCATTCCATTTTTGATAATTTTCCTATTGCATTAACATGTACTAATACTACAAAATCTGGAGGTAGTGTAACGACTAATCAAGCATTGTATGTCAACTCCTCTACGTTTGCAGGTGCATTTACTTCGAGCAGCAAAACGTATATGTTTAGCAGCAATACATTTTCAGGTATAACAAGCATTGAAAAAAAAGATTTTGGCGCAACTACTCAATCGACTTCTACAGGCAATGCTGGGAATACATTCAATAATCAAACTACTTTTTTATGCAATGACAATGCTGCCAACTCAGGGATATACTGGGGACAAGCCATAGGTTCAACTCAGGATGCCTTCAACGGAGTTACTACATTTACAAACAACTCTTCAAACAGTTTTCTCATCAATACAACTTCAGGCACGGTTAATTTTACCAATCATGCTTATTTCTATAATACAAGCAGTGGTAGTATTAGTCTAGCTAACACAAGTTCTTGCGTGGTCAACTTTACAGGAAGTAGCTCTTCTATAATCAATGTCTATTGTTCCAATACAGGAACCGGTGGAATTTACATGTCCATTTCAGGAGCAGTTAATTTTGATTATGCCAATGTAGTATTTGGAAATACAAGTACAGGAACCACCAGAATTGGATCTGTAGCAGTCAGTACGGCTGTGAATACTTTAAAAGCGACGTCTACGTTGAACACATATCCTGACGCAAGTTCTGTTCCTTCTACCGTACCAGCTACTCCTTATTTCAGTAATGGA
>DATHPB010000250.1:0-2685 GCA_035484295.1 Cytophagaceae bacterium | reverse complement strand
TCGAGGTCGCCGTAGAAGACACCTTTTTGATGAGGATTCTCTCCATAGCGCAATGTCGCGCCGTTCCTATAACTTTGTTTAAACACCTGACCCTGATCGTCCGACCTAAAATAGTTGAAGATCGCTCCGTCATAATGCGAGCTGACTTCAAATGCAAAACCGGCGAATACCTTGCGTTGGGCAATGGTAGTAGCACCATTGTTACTACGAAGTATATCTTCCAACAAGGTATATTGATCTTTAGATGCTACAATAACCACGTCTTTGAAATTTTTTGCCGCTGCACGGATCAAAGAAATGCCACCGATATCAATCTTCTCAATGATCTGTTGTTCGGTTGCTCCCGAGGCCAATGTTTCCTCGAATGGATACAAGTCCACAATGACCAAATCAATTTCATGAATCTCATATTGCTGCAACTCGTTCAAGTCTTGTAGATTCTCTCTTCTTGCCAAAATCCCGCCGAACACTTTCGGGTGCAGCGTTTTCACTCTTCCACCCAGGATAGACGGATAGCCGGTAAGGCCTTCTACAGGTACCACAGGTACTCCAAGCTTTTCAACAAACTCTTGTGTACCACCGGTAGAATAAATGGTAACGCCTTGTTCATGTAATAATTTGACAAGGCTATCGAGACGATCTTTATAGAATACAGAAATTAGTGCTGACTTGATTTTTTTTGTTGACATGATGTGTGATGTTCTATGATTGATTGTTGATGATCCAGTTTTCTATGACACGGGGAAAATGTTCGTATTCGAGCTGGTGTACTTTTGCAGCGACCTCATCCGCCGAATCTCCTGGTTCTAATGTACAGGAGATTTGAAAGAGCGGTGCTCCTTTATCGTATTCTTCATTGACCAGGTGAATAGTGATGCCAGATTCTTTTTCTCCTGCAGCTACAACCGCTTCATGTACTTTTGAACCGTACATTCCCTTGCCACCATACTTTGGAAGCAGCGCCGGATGTATGTTCAGAATACGGCTAGGAAAAGCTTTTATCAAATGAGAAGGAGCAAGCCATAAGAATCCCGCTAACACAACATGTGTAATACCTTCCCTTAGCAAGCGATCAGAAAAGTCAGCCGAAAGAAATGATTCTTTGTTAAAAATCCGCGTTGGGATATTCAGGTTTGTGGCACGCTCCAAGACATAAGCATCCGGTTTGTTGGCCAATACTTCCTGTACATGTATCTGTGCATGTTGCTGAAAATACCGGATGATATTTTCAGCGTTAGAACCAGAACCGGAAGCCAGAATGGCTATATTGTACATGTTGACCTGCTTATTTTAAGAGGGCAAATTTAAGGATTTTCTTCGGTTTTGCAGTTTTTTTTGCAATAAGTATGAGGAGGTTATACACAGTATGGCCATTAGAAAACCAAACAAACGACTGATATCAGCGACTTATTATTATCTAAAAAACGGTATCGTCAAAATACCCGCCAGCATGATCCATTTACAAAGGGCACTGATCCGGCGGTAACGGTGTGTAGTATCGGCTACTATAAGACCGATGATGAGCATACCTATCAAAGGGAGCAAAATAACTCCGCAGTAAATCGCCAGACTTTCATTGCGGGGATAGAAATAAAAGGCAAGCATGGTGATGAATAATGCCGCCAGAAAAATGACGAAAACTTTGGTTTTCCGTTCTCCCAGCAGGATTGGTAAGGTCTTGCATCCAAATGCCGCATCGCCTTTGATGTCTTCCATGTCTTTGACCAATTCCCGGATAAGACTGATGAGAAAAGCGAAACAAGAAAAAATTACAATATCATAACCTTCTCCCTTACGCAATAAGCCAACCAAGTAAATGGAAAAGCCGGACAAGAACGAAACAACCAAATTACCTGCTAAAGGTTTTCTCTTTAATGAATTCGCATAATACCAAAGCAGAAAACTGGAGAAGAGTACGCTGATAAAAAATTTCCATCCTACAAAAGCGCTAAAAGCAACAGCCACAACATTCATTACACTGTGAAAGATAATCGCGGTACGGCGAGCAATGATCCTGCCGACTAATACTCTTCTCGGTTTGTTGACGTAATCAATCTTGATGTCGTAATAGTCATTGATTACATAACCAGCCGCCGCTGTGAGCACAATGGAAAACACGACCAGCCAGATCTTCACGCTCAACAACGCATGCAGCGAAGGTTGTTGCAGTACAAGGTATTCATAGACCATCAGCACCGTCAAGCCCAATATAATCAAGTTGGGAAACCGGATCAATTTAAGTCCGGCCATGACAAACGTGCTGATGTGCGGTTTTTTTTGTGTCGTGATTACCATAGTTCAGGTCTCCAATCGCCTTTAACACGCATGACTTTTTCAATCACATCTCTTACTGCTCCTCTACCACCAGCATTGGGGGAAATGTATTGACTCATTTCGATCACATCATTGGCTGCATCGGATGGACAACAAGCCAAACCAACCTCTTTCATTAGCATAATATCCGGAATGTCATCACCCATATACAATACCACTTCCATCGAAATGCCTTGCAAGGCAACAAATTCCTTTAATGCTTTTTTCTTATCCTTGATACCAAGGTAAATATGCTGTATGCCAAGAAAAGTCAGTCTGTTTCTTACTCCCGGCTCGTTTCCCCCAGAAATAACGGCCACGTTATAACCCGCTTGCAGAGCCTTCTCTATCGCATAACCATCTTTGATGTAA
>DATHPB010000249.1:0-5987 GCA_035484295.1 Cytophagaceae bacterium | reverse complement strand
AGATTGTATTTGGCATCTGCTCTGGCTTGGTAAGCATCGAAATAATTCTCATTCAATGCGATGGCTTTGTCGTAAAAAGGAATGGCATCTTCGTAATGACCACGCTGACTCTTGGCATGACCCAAAGCAAAATTGGCGGGTGCATCCAAAATCGATTGCTTATTGTCTTGTTTGGTACTTTGTGCAAAGCTAACCAGGGATAATAGTATGCCTGTAATAGCAGAGAAGAATAGTCTTATAAGCATGGAACGGAGGGAGAATTTCATGTTGATATTACTGTATGAATTTTGTTAGATGAGTCGTCAGTTGAGCAAAACAAATCAATACCCAAACACTTCTTCTAAAGACAACTCTTTCACCACACCATATTTGTTTAATTTCTCAAAATTAATCTTGTCTTTCGAACCCACCATTACGATGCTGTTTGTCCTTCCCTTGATGTGCTGTGCATGAAAGTTGACCAAGTCTTTGTAACTGTATGTGACTAGCTTTTGATACAATGCTTTGCGCACGTCAAAGGTAATACCAAGTCTTTTGTTTTTTTCATAAGTAAAAATTACATCCATACGATCGACTCGCTCTGATGCAATGCCCTCTTTTAAAGAGCTGATACCATTGGTGAACAGTGTTTCGGAGTAGGGGAATTCATTCAACAAAGACAGCATCCCATCCAGTGCATCTCCTGTTTTGTCTGCTTGTGTACCGATATAAGAGATTTGATAGTTGGGTTCCTTTACATGCTGAGCGGAAGTGTACGTAGATTTTACACTGTAGGCCAATGCTTTCGATTCACGCATTTCCTGGAATACCAGGGAACTCATGCTTCCGCCAAAATATTCGTTGAAAATAGATGACTCAATGGAGGTATTCACGTTGTACAGATCCGATTGATTTAAAATCATGATCTCTGCTTGTACCATGTTATAGTTTACCCAATACACTTCGTTTGCAGTAGGTGTGCGGAACGCATAGGTTCTTGTAGCAGTGGATACAGGTTTACTGCCGGCTTTGTGTTGCGTGTTCAAAATAGTTTTCAAATCCGATGCCGTGCGTGGCCCATAATACAGTACTTTATGGCGTGTACCACACATCTGTTGAAACAAAGCCAGCAATTCAGCCGAAGTGATTTTTTTAAGGTCTTCTTCTTTGATGAAATTGGTAAAAGGAGATTCTTTACCATATGTCGCATAGTTTACCAGTGCAGAACGTAATATCGCATCCTTAGATGTTTTTTGATCTCGTCGTGCTTTCAAAATGTTTTGTTTGATATTGGCTAAGGCTGTGGTATCACCGACTGGTTTTGTTAATAAATTTTCTAATAGTATCAATGCTTGTTCCATGTTCTCATTCAAACCGGATACTGTGCAATAAATGTTATCGGTTGTTGCATAAAATTTGTAATCGCAACCAATTTGGTAGAATGCGTTGTTCAAGGCTTCGGGTGTATGTGTAGAGGATCCGAGAAAGGAAAGGTATTTGATCAGCAAACCGTAACGTAAGTCATGTTCTTTTGTCAGATCCCACGAATAATACAGGTTAAATAAATTGTTTTCTGTATTGCGTTTGTAGATGATGGGGAGTTTACCGGAACTGTCGATAACGGTTAAGTCTTTCTTGAAATCCAGAAATACAGGAGTAATAGGTGGGGCAGGAATGGAGAATACCTCTTTGTAAAATGCTGAAGAGGTATCTCGATTTACACTGATAGGAGAAATAGCAGGTTTCGCGACTTTCTTGATCGTTGAGTCTGTACCTTGTTTTTTAAATACAGTCACTAAATTTTTTGTTTGCAGATAGGTGGTTGCCCAAGCCATGATATCTTTGGCCGTTGTTTTTTCCATATAAGACAACTGATCAACCTGGCTTTTCCATGGCAAACCTAATATGAATGCATCAACCAGTTTATTCGCTCTGTATTTATTGTCTTCCAGTTCTTTGGTCAGTGTTTCTTTATAATCGGTAATCACGGCCTTTAGTAAAGAGGCTTCGAAATTTCCTTTCTTCAATTGTTCTACTTGCCCGAGGATGAGTTCTTGACAAACCTTTGTATTGGATCCATTAATTGGTGTAGCGCCTAAAACGATGAGGTTGTAATCGTGCATGTTGACATCGGAAGCATAACCACCTTGTATCTTTTGTTGCTGGTTGAGACGCAAATCGATCAGACCCGCTTGTCCGTTAGACAACATGGCGCATAGTAATTTTAAACGGGCCTGCAGCATGGGATCTTTTTGCAACGATTCATCGATACGAAAAGCCATGGTTACGGATTCTGCGGTAGGGCCTACGACTTCTTTTGTGATCGGTCCGTTCAGTTCTTTGACTTTGAAAAGTTTCTTAGGAATCTCACCAGATAGCAAACTGCCGAAATATTTTTGGATCGTCAATACGGTAGAATCATAATTAAAATCCCCGCTCATACAGATGGCGATGTTGTTTGCTTTGTAATATGTGTTGAAGTATTTTTTAATTTCTGTAATGGACGGACTTTTCAAATGCTCTACGGTTCCAATGGTTGTTTGCGAACCGTAAGGATGGTCCGGGAACAAGCCTTCGTACAGGCTTTCCCATACTTTGCGGTTGTCGTTGTCGAGTCCTTTGTTTTTTTCTTCGTACACCGCTTCCAGTTCGGTATGAAACAAACGGGGAACAACTGTGCTGAAACGTTCAGATTCTATTTTTGCCCAGCGAGCAATTTGATTGGAAGGAATGTCGTTGACATATACAGTCTGATCTACCCAGGTATATGCATTGGTACCTGATGCACCGATTTGATTGAGCATCTTGTCGTATTCATTGGCAATAGCATACGTTGCAGAGATGAGAGATAAACTATCGATTTGGCGGTATAGTATTTCTCGTTGGGCAGGATCTGCTGTGGCACGGTGTTGTTCGTACAGGGCTTCGATGCGGTCAAGGTATTGACTTTCGGCTGCCCAGTTCATGGTACCAAATTTAGAAGTTCCTTTGAACATGATGTGTTCCAGATAATGCGCTAATCCTGTTGCATTCGCAGGGTCATTTTTACTTCCTGTATTTACCGCAATGTAGGTTTGTATACGTGGTGATTGTTTATACGCGGAAAGATAAATCCTCAATCCGTTTTGCAAAGTATAGATGCGTGTATTCATCGGATCATTGGGCACACTTTCGTAAGGCATGCTCCAACTTTTTTCTTTTTGAGAAAAGACCGGTGAAACAATGAAACAAAGGAAGACAAGAAGTATCGACAGTCGATTGGAAAAAGGTGTTGTCATAGCTAGAAGCAGTTGTGTTATAAAATATATCTTTATCCTTAGGAAGATGAAGACGGGTTGATTAAATGTTAGGATCTAATCCCATTTTCTTTTTCAGTTCATCCACTACCGGATGTTTTTCGGAAAGGTAACGCAATTTGTCCTCGTCAGTGTATAATACTTTTTTGGTATTGGCTTGGTTTTCCTGGATCAAAACAGGTTTGAGTCCTATTTTTTGTCCGTTTAGTTTTTTAGAGAAAAACTCCTGAAGCTCCCATTTTAGTTCCAATAAAATAGACTCTTGCAAAGGATTCGTGAAACCTACATGCAGCCAGCCTTCCTCCACCTTTAATGGTTTGGTATTGGTAAATACCATATAAGCATTGGTGTTCCCTTTTTGTTTTAATTGTGAGGTGAATTCTTCCCATATTTTTTGACAGATCTCTTCATTGACTACAACATTATCAGGAATTTCTTCTTTGGTTTTGACTTCTTGTTTGGGAACAGTAATGTTCTTCAAAGAAATTTTAGGTGTACTTAACGTATCGGGAACCGCTTGCTCTATTTTCGCTTTTGGTGTAACAGCAGTTGGTAGGCTATTGACAACAGGGATATCATTGGCTGTTGAAATCACAGCAGAAGAGGAAGACTCAGAAGCAATGGAAGGAGTAGAGACAGTAACGGTTGCTGTATTGCTTATGCCGTCACTTTTTTTTTTAACGAAGGGTCAATTGCCAAAGACAAAACGTCTTTGAGGTGACATAATTTCATCAAACACAATTCAATGTGCAAGCGTTGGTTTTTGCTGGATTTAAAATGAAGGTCACACTGGTTTACTATATTCAGGGCGGACAATAAAAAACCTTCTTCCGCACTTTGTGCCTGTTCCAAATAACGCTTCCCGATTTCACCGGATACTTCCAGCAACTTTACGGTTGACGGGTCTTTGCAAACCATCAGGTTGCGCAGGTGTTCTCCCAGCCCGATCAAGAATTGATGTCCATCAAATCCTTTGCGCAAAATTTCATCGAACAACAGCAAGATGCCGCTGTGTTTTCCTGATTTGAAAAATTCAATGATTTGAAAATAATATTCGTAATCGAGAATATGGAGATTCTCAATTGTAGTCTTATAGGTAATGGAATTGTCGGAAGAGAATGTCACGATCAAATCGAAAATCGACAAGGCGTCACGCAGTGCCCCATCAGCCTTTTGAGCGATCAGGTGAAGGGCTTCTCTTTCCGCTTTGATGCCTTCTTTCTCAGCGATCGTTTCCAGATGATCAGTAATGTCCTTCACCTGAATACGATTGAAATCGTAAATCTGGCAACGGGAAAGAATAGTAGGAATGATTTTGTGTTTTTCCGTTGTTGCCAAAATGAAGATGGCATATTTAGGAGGTTCCTCCAGCGTTTTCAGGAACGCGTTGAATGCGGCCGTCGACAGCATATGGACCTCATCTATGATGTATACTTTGAACTGACCGGACTGCGGAGGATAGCGAACTTGTTCTACCAGGTTACGGATATCGTCGACAGAGTTATTAGAGGCCGCATCGAGTTCGAATACATTGAATGAAGCGTTATTGTTAAAACTTTTGCAGGAATCGCATTGATCACAGGCTTCCGTATCTGCTGTGAGGTTTGTGCAGTTGATGGTTTTAGCCAGGATACGTGCATTGGTGGTTTTTCCTACTCCTCTTGGACCACAGAAAAGAAAGGCTTGCGCGAGGTGATTGTTTTTGATGGCGTTTTTCAACGTCGTCGTAATGTGAGATTGTCCCACTACCGAATCAAAGGTAACCGGTCTGTACTTACGTGCTGATACAATGAAATTTTCCATTGTTGCAATTTAATAAAAGCCCAGGGCTGGCACAAGCAGATGTTGATATGTTTAAAACTCCGACCAACCTAATTTTTGCAAAAATCTGGATTGCTGGAACTAAAAGGATTACATTTACATTATGATTGGCAGTTTGGACGAAACTGTAGTCACAGTATGTAGTTTTAGTGCGAGTAGTGAATGACGATTCATTCATGCTCAAACAAACCTTGTTATTGTATTGGGGGCCGACCGGTATTGACAGGTTGAGCGATTGCGTATGTAAGCATGCAGGCTCATGGGATGAGAGCCTTGAAAGATAGTTCCACAATCTAGTTGGCGAAGAAAACTACGCCTTAGCTGCTTAATTCTAACCGAGTTAGAAGAAAACGCGAAAGGGTGAGCTCAGAGCTCCCCGGCTAACATTCCTCTTTTCCCTCGTCTTACGGGAGAAGATCAGGAGTGACGTTAAGTAAGACTAGTGCAGGTAAGGTCATGGTGCCGGTGCGAAATCAAATGACTAAGAAATGATTGGGATGCCGGTGACCGGATCGTTTCCGACAACTAACATTCGGCTAAGCATGTAGAAGATCCGTCAGTTACCTTCTCTGGACCAGAGTTCGAATCTCTGCGGCTCCACTGATTACAACAAGAGAGCGAAAAAATAGTGTAAATGCTATTTCTTCGCTCTCTTGTTTATTGCAAATTCTCCAATCCTTTTTTCGCTGCCGCATTTCCTGGATCAAGCTCCAATACCTGTTGGTATGCATCTTTAGCGAATACCGGGTACTGGTCTTTAAACACATTGCCTGCTTCCAACCAGACCGCAGCATTCGTAGAATCTTTTTCAGTTTTCTGTTGTATGGCATAAAAATAATCGGCGGCTTTTTTACCGTTTTGAGAATCGATCAAATTAGAATTGAGTTCAAT
>DATHPB010000248.1:0-5160 GCA_035484295.1 Cytophagaceae bacterium | reverse complement strand
AAGGAATGATCCGTTTGGTTAACATGAATCGTTAATTAGTATAAAATTAGTTGACAAAAGATGCCAGTTCCTTCAAAGAGATATGTCCCTCGTAAAAAGCCTTTCCTACAATGGTACCGAACACACCTGCTTCTTTCAATTCTGTCAAGTCTTTCATGGAGGCCACCCCACCACTGGCAATGAGCTGCACCGACGGATAAGTAGCCATGATCCATCTGTACAACTCCAGCGAGGGACCTTGTAACAAGCCGTCTTTCGCCACGTCTGTACAGATGGCGTATTTCGCACCCAATGCCGTATACTTCGTCAACAGCTGATCTAAAGACAAAGCAGACGTTTCCTGCCAGCCGCTGATCGCAACCATTCTGTCTTTTACATCCGCACCCAATATGATTTTCTCCGGACCATATAAAGTCAACCATCGTTCAAAAATTTCAGGATCTTTCACCGCGATGCTTCCTCCCGTTACCATCTTAGCACCGGAGTTAAAGGCCAACTTAATGTCTTCGTGCGATTGTATACCACCACCGAAATCAATGACCAGACGAGTACCTGAAGCCACACGCTCCAACACGGCATGGTTCATGATGCGTTTGGCTTTGGCTCCGTCCAGATCTACTACATGCAACCGACGAATGCCCGCATCTTCGAAAGCTTTAGCCACTTCCAGCGGATCTTCGTTGTACACTTTTTTGGTTCCGTAATCACCTTGCGTCAAACGCACACACTTACCATCAATGATGTCTATTGCAGGAATGATTTCCATGGATTATAATCGAATAAAATTTTCAATGATCTGACCTCCCGCATCTCCGCTTTTTTCCGCGTGAAATTGTACCGCATAAAAATTATCTTTTTGTATAGCGGAAGTATAAGGAAACATGTAATCTGTAGTCGCTATGGCGAACGAATTTTGCTCCGCATAATAGCTGTGAACAAAATACATGTAAGCATTCTCAGCGATGCCTTTGAACAAAGGCGACTTCAAATCGCGTACCGTGTTCCATCCAATCTGTGGAACCTTTATGTTTTCCATTGCAGGAAATTTTTTCACCTGCACAGGAAAAATGTTCAAGCAATCAGTATCGTTTTCTTCTGAATGCCTGCACATCAGCTGCAGTCCCAGACAAATACCCAGTACAGGTTGCTGAAGTGAAGGGATCAGTTTATCCAATCCATCCTTTTTCAAATAACTCATGGCCGTACTCGCCTCCCCCACGCCGGGAAAAATGACTTTGTCCACCGAGCTGAGCACTTCCGGATCATCTGAGATTTCAGGTTCTATACCCAATCGGTTCAAAGCATAAGCCACCGATCGAATATTTCCCGCATTGTATTTTACTATCGCGACGCGCATAATTTAGTGGTTAGTTGCTAGACGTTAGTTAAATGATTAGTCTCCACGCTAAAGACCAATCGCTAACGACCTTACAATACTCCTTTAGTGCTAGGTACCGTAGGATTAACAGTATCTCGCTTCACAGCGAGCTTGATCGATTTGGCAAACGCTTTAAAGATGGCTTCGATCTTATGGTGTTCGTTGTCACCTTCTACTTTGATGTTCAAATTACATTTGGACGTATCACAAAATGACTTGAAGAAATGGTAAAACATTTCTGTCGGCATTTCACCTATACGCTCACGCTTAAACTCCGCTTCCCATACCAACCAGCTTCTTCCAGAAAAGTCCAACGCAACTTGTGCCAGGCTATCGTCCATCGGCAGTAAGTAACCGTAACGTTCTATGCCTTTCTTGGAACCCAGTGCCGCAAGGAATGCTTCGCCTAACGCCAAAGCAGTATCTTCAATCGTATGATGTTCGTCAATGTGCAGGTCACCTTTCACCTGAATGTTCAAATCCAGTGAACCGTGTTTTGCTACCTGCTCCAACATGTGATCGAAAAAACCAAGACCTGTTTCGATTTCTGCTTTTCCAGAACCATCAAGATTAACAGTAACACGAATATCTGTTTCATTCGTTCTGCGGTGTACGTTACCTATACGGTCGTTGCTCAATAAAAAATGAGTGATCTTGTCCCAATCGTCTGTAGCCAGGTCACAATCAACGTCTGCAATACCCCACTGTTGTGCCTTTTGTTCTTTCACAATGTATATGGAACGACAACCCAAATTTTTTGCCATCTGTACATCCGTTACACGATCACCGATGACAAATGAATTGCTCATGTCGTAATCCGATTTCAAATAATCTTTCAACATGCCAATCGCAGGCTTACGTGTCGGAAGATTTTCTTCCGGAAAAGATTTGTCAATGTGTACGGCTTTAAATTCAATGCCTTCACCGGCCAATGTCTTGATCATTTTATTTTGTGCAGGCCAAAACGTATCTTCAGGAAAAGAATCCGTTCCTAACCCGTCTTGATTGGTCACCATGACCAATTCGTAATCAGAAGCCCTGACAATTTTTTGTAAAGCACCAATGACTTTAGGAATGAATTCCAGTTTTTCCAAAGAGTCCACCTGAAAATCTGTAGGCGGCTCTACGATGATCGTTCCATCACGGTCTATAAACAATACTTTCTTTTTCATAAGAAACAAATGATCTATAGTAGCGGCTAATTGTATTTTTTCAATGCATTGACGAGTGCTTCGTTTTCCTCGTGAGTACCTACTGTAATCCGTATGGAGTTGTCGCACAACATGACATTCGAGCGATCGCGTGTAATGATTTTCTGGTTGATCAGGTACGTATACATGGCTGTTCCGTTGGCGGTTTTCACCAAAATGAAATTAGCATCCGAAGGATATACCTTTTGAATCACCGGTAGCTTCACCAATTCTGCTTCGAGGTAAGCACGTTCCATCAGGATACCGGCTACCATTTGCTCCTTCTTCAGGATCTGGCCAATGGCTTCGTAAGCCAATTGCTGCGTCACTGCATTGATGTTGTAAGGAGGTTTGATCTTATTCAACACCGCAATGATTTCCTCCGAAGCGAATGCCATGCCAAGGCGCAAGGCTGCCAATCCCCAGGCCTTGGAAAAAGTCTGCAAGATGACAAGATTCGGATAATCTTTTAGGATACGGATCAAACTACCTTCCGGTGCAAAATCTATATATGCTTCGTCCACCACTACGATGCCTTTTGCGTGCTTGAGTATGGTGATGATTTGATCTTCCGGTATGAGATTGCCTGTAGGATTATTGGGAGAACATAAAAACACAATTTTCACATCTGATGTAAGCTTAGGCAACATGGCCTCTACATCCAATACATAATCGGCAGTCAATGGTACAGCAACCACCTTCACATCATTGATGGCAGCGCTCACTTCATACATGCCATATGTTGGCGGTGTAATCAGAATAGCATCTTTACCTGGATCACATACAGCGCGTATCAATAAATCAATCGGTTCATCGCTTCCATTGCCTAAGAAAACCTGTTCCGGTTTCACTTTTTTCAACGGAGCAATTTTCTCTTTTAATTTCCATTGCAAAGGATCTGGATAACGATTGTATTTATGACCTCCTACAGAGCCAAAAGGATTTTCATTGGCATCCAAAAAAATGCCTTCCTTTCCTTTGTATTCGTCTCTTGCAGAGGAATAAGGTTTTGCATTGCGAATGTTTGATCGCAGTATTTCTTCCAGTTTGAACATGTTATAGCAGTAATGAAATGCAAATTACGTTTTTTGCAGGAAGCTACGATTGAAAAAGGGCAATATTTTACGCAAAACAGATAAAAAATGTATCTTTGTTAACACAACGACAAACAACAACAGTTTAACAGACTCCATGGGCAAGGTAAAGTGCAGCTTACGAATCGAATGTAACCATACAGCGGAAACCATAGACAGGATCATGCTTCCCATCCGCAAAAGAGGACTTACTGCATCATCTTTTGTATACGAACAATCCGGCACCAACAATGCTACTTGTACCGTCTCTTTTGAGATTGAAGAAACAGATATAGACCGCATATATAGAAACCTGATTCGACAAACAGACATCAACGCGGTTCAAAAAATATAACCTATAGCGATCGTTATCCACGGTCTTTCATGAGCAAGAAACCGATACCTATATACAGTATCAATCAATTTCAAAAAGCGCAACCCGACAACCTGCTCTATGAAGTTGAACCCTTTGACCACAACCGCTCTTTCAAAGTAGAATATCCTCACCGTCACGATAATTTCTACGAGATTTTATTCATTACTCAAGGTTCCGGAAATTATACCATCGACCTTCAAAACTATCCCATTTCACCTGATCATATTTTTTTCGTTTCACCCGGACAAGTGCATACGATCGACTTCTCCAAAGACATTCAAGGGTATATCTTTCTCTTCACTTCAGATTTTTACTTATTTGATAAAGAAGGTAAAAAAAACAAAACGGACTTTCCTTTTTTTCATCGCTTAAGCGGACATACTCCTCCCTTGTATTTACAGGAAGCAGATGAGATGATTCGCTTATTTGAAATGGCCTGTAAAGAACACAAACAGCCACAAACCGGTACAGACATAGTGATACGATCGCTATTGGATATCATACTCGTACACTGCAAACGCTTGTACAGTTTGTCGGACGATGAGACCAAACTACCCAAAGGGCGCTTGCTCGTCAAGCGTTTTCAATATTTGATAGAAGAGCACATCGGATTGAAATGGGGGGTAAAAGAATTTGCAGCACTGCTTGCCGTAACTCCCGCCCATCTCAATGAAACAGTAAAAGAGCATACCGGTATAACGGCATCCGGACATATACATGAACAGATTATACTCGAAAGCAAGCGTCTATTGACACATACAGAGCTTACGGTATCTGAGATTTCTGAAAAACTATTCTTCGAAGACTCTTCTTATTTCGCACGTTATTTTAAAAAATACGCACAGGTTTCTCCTTCTGAATTTAGAGAAAAGCAGCTATAATGCATATCCATACCTCGTTTCACAATACCATAAAGCATCAACCGTTATCTACAAAATTCATTGCTATGAAAACCATCTTGTTTATTATACTCGGTACGGTACTCGCCTTCTCTTCATCTGCGCAGATTGGAACGGCATTTCCCAACATGGAATGTAAGACAATAGACGGTACAAAGATGATTTTGCCGTCGAATATAACAGGAAAAAAATCTGTAATCTGTTTGGCTTATTCTCAAAAAGCTGAACTGAAACTTCAAGGCTG
>DATHPB010000247.1:0-3733 GCA_035484295.1 Cytophagaceae bacterium | reverse complement strand
CAAAATTCCGTAAGATGGTCGTACCCGGAGATACCCTGATCTTCAAATGCGAAATCAAGGAACCTATCAAAAGAGGAATCATTAAAATGTACGGACAAGCCTTCGTAGCAGGTCACCTGGTGTGCGAAGCAAACTTGACCGCCAGTATTGTTAGAAAAGACAAATAACTTGTTATTAAAACTTTGACAATGAATCAACCATTAGCATATATCCACCCGCAGGCAAAAATTGCCGACAATGTTGTCATTGAACCTTTTGCCATGATACATAAGAATGTAGAAATCGGCGAAGGCACATGGATCGGCTCGCACGTAACGATCATGGAAGGCGCACGCATCGGAAAAAATTGCAAAATATTTCCAGGTGCAGTGATTTCAGGTGTTCCTCAAGACCTGAAATTTAAAGGTGAAGAAACCACCGCTGTCATTGGCGACAATACTGTGATCAGAGAATACGTAACGGTAAGCCGCGGTACCACCGACAAGCATACTACTGTGGTAGGAAAGAATTGCCTGATCATGGCTTATGTGCACATTGCTCACGATTGTGTAATCGGTGACAACGTGATCTTGGTAAATGCAGTACAGCTTGCCGGTCACGTACAGGTAGAAGACTTCGCCATCGTTGGTGGTGCAAGTGTTGTGCATCAATTTGTAAGGATCGGTGCTCATGTCATCATTGCCGGTGGTTCATTGATCGGTAAAGACGTTCCTCCATTCTCCAAGGCGGCACGCGATCCGCTACGCTACTGCGGCATCAACTCTATCGGTTTGAGAAGACGCGGATTTACAAACGATCAGATCAACTCCATACAGGATATTTACAGGGTACTGTACATCAAAGGGTACAATACCACCAAAGCCGTTGAAATCCTAGAGATCGATTTCCCTCCTTCCAAAGAACGCGATGAAATCCTCAATTTCATTCGCAGTTCTGACCGAGGCATCATGAAAGGAAGTGGTGTCTAACGACACTACATCCTTATGCAAGCCGAACTTGTCCTCTCCGGTTTAAGTAAAACCTTCAACAAGGAATTGCTTTTCAAGCAGCTGAATGCAACGTTCCCCGTACATTCTGCCACAGCCATTACGGGACACAACGGATCAGGAAAATCTACACTATTGAAAATCATTGCTGGATTGCAATTGCCTACCGAGGGTAAGGTAGCAATGACGATTAACGCTCAATCGGTTCCAACGGAAAAATATTACCAATACCTTTCTTACGCTGCTCCCTATGTGGAATTGATGGAAGAGTATACACTGCAGGAGATGCTTGTTTTTTATTTTAAACTCAAACCTCTTCTTCCCTCTCTCCTTCTCGAACAATTACCGGACTTGTTACTTTTACCCAAAGCAAAGCACAAGGAAATTCGTTCGTTCTCCTCCGGTATGAAACAACGTTTGAAATTAGGACTGGCTTTTTTTAGCAACACACCGCTGGTACTGCTTGACGAGCCTACCTCACACCTGGACGAGCAGGGAAAACAATGGTACAAAAAAAATCTGCAAACCCTCATCGGTAAACGCACACTTATCATTGCTTCTAACCAGGAAGAGGAGATTGAATGCTGTACTCAAAGGATCCTGATTTCTGATTATTGTTAATATCCTCTACAAAGCTAAAAAGTACTTGAGGAAGTAAATGCAGTGCAAAAATTAGTGTTGCGGATTGAGCCATTGTTTGAGCTCTTCTCGCGCCAGCATGAAAGCGCATGGTGATGGATTCTTCAATGACAGCTTATTCTTACCGTCATTTCGTTCTATTCTATTTTACAACAACTAGAATAAAGACTATCTATAAATGGTAAATGACAATTTCTACACATCAAACGTCGACAACATCGAGAGTTCTATGGCTTCGTCTAGGTGACGCGGATCGTCTAATAATGATTTGTTGCGGATGAGATCATCGCGATGAAGTACCTTGAGGTAAAGTTTGCCAAACTTAACGTTTACGGCTCTTTCGTATACCTCTGGAAAATGTAAACCGGGTGTTTGGCTGATGATGTCTATACAACCTTCCTGCACAGGAATACTCAGGTAAAAGGCATCGGATTTTTTAACTGCTCTGTCTTTGCTTGTCCAACCCAGCTCGTGCAGGGTTTCAAACAATAACATCATGTCGTCTTCGTGGCTGGACACAAGCAAATCCATTTCACTCAATTCGGTACGCAAACCATGGTATTTGCAAGCGATATTACCAATGAGTAAAAATTTACATTCTTTTCTGGTCAATTTCTCCAGAAATGGAAAAGCTTCATCCCAAAATGAAGTTTCGTCCTGATCTAATTCTTTTGCCATAGAATATTAATTTAAGTGTTTAAACCGAATTTTCAAATTCGATACTATAGCATGTAAGTTTTTAGGTGAAGTTGCGTGAGGGATAACTGGTCAAAGGGATCCACCCTAAAAATTCTTCTCTTAATTCAAAATATTATATATATCCACTTAATCTAAAACTTAATCACTGTTGCTCCTGCTCCACCTCTGTCTGCGTGATCGTCCTCTATCCCCTTTACCTGTTTTATACCAGCCAAATACTCTCTGATAAGTGTTCTAAGAATTCCATTGCCTTTCCCATGCACGACTACTATTTCCTTAAAACCCAATAGCAAGGCATCGTCGATCCAATGTGAAAAGATGGACATGGCTTCTTCCCCGCGCATGCCACGAAGGTCTAATTTAGGATTGAAACTTTGGGTTCTTTCAAGCATCACGGAAGACGCACCAACATGATATGTCTTTCCGCTCTCTTTGCCCACTTGACGTTCGTAATCTTTCTTACTGATTTTAAGAAGTCGTTCTGTTTTCACCACCGATTTTAAGTCACCAATGAGAATCTCCGTATCCTTTCCTTTTAAGGCCACCACTTTACCGTACGCTTCCTGATCTTTGAACTTCACGTAAGAGCCTACTTCTACAGGTCCTTTTTCCGGAATCAGAGGTTCCTGACGCGTCACGATTTCTTCCGGTATCAATTCTGACAACTGTTCGGAGATCAAGGATTTCTTGGTCTTCAGGCTTTCTTTGTCCACCGGTTGATGACTGTTTTTCATCAATTGCAATTCATTCAAAACACCAGAGGCATTGGATAAAATCCCTTTTGCTTTTTCCTTGGCTTCGTTCAATACCACTCGCCTTTTCACATCCAACTCAGACAAACGTGTTTGCAGATCTTTTCTCAAGGTGTCCGATTGTTTGTTTAACTGAGTCAGCAATGCTTTGCGCGAACGAACATCTGCATGCTGTTTTTCCAGGTCTCTTAACAATTTATCGTACTGCTGCCATCCCTCACCCAGCAAGGTTCTCGCATCGTCCAGCACATATTTCGGCAATCCTATATTTTGTGCAATCTCTAAGGCAAAAGAACTTCCCGGTTTTCCCCATTCCAGTTGAAACAATGGACTGAGCGTATCTAGGTTAAACAACATCGCTCCATTAATGAAACCTTTTTCCTCCGAACCCAGTTTTTTGAGATTGTCAAAGTGTGTCGTGATGACTCCCAATACCTTTTTCTTGTTCAGCACTTTCAATACGGCCTCTGCAATCGCACTACCGGAGCGAGGTTCTGTCCCTCCTCCAAATTCATCGATCAGCACCAGACTTTTTTCATTGGCTACTTCGAGAAAACGTTTCAGGTTTTTCAAATGAGAACTGTAAGTACTCAAATCATTTTCCAACGATTGCTGATCACCAATGTCTAATAAAATATGGTCAAACAAGCCGAACTT
>DATHPB010000246.1:0-5015 GCA_035484295.1 Cytophagaceae bacterium | reverse complement strand
ATAGCCATATCTGTTGTAGGCTTGGAAGTACCGCATGCACACGTTCATCTTATTCCTCTTAATGCAATGAAGGATATTAATTTTGCGAACGCCAAATTACAACTTTCGAAAGAGCGAATGGAAGAACTGGCTTCACAAATAGGACGAGCGGTAATTCTTTAAACGAAAGCTTCTGTTAGACTCTCTGTTAAAATCAGACAAGCATGCTCTATTTCTTCATCTGTAATGGTGAGAGGAGGAGCGAGCCTTAGTGCTGTATCTTTAAATAAGAACCAATCGGTTAACAATCCTTTTTCCAGCGCTTTGGCAATCGTACGCTGAACCAATGCTGCATCACATAATTCTATTGCCATCATTAATCCTTTGCCTCGAATTTCTTTAATGGCAGGATGAATAAGTTTTGATCGAAAATGTTCGCCTTTCCCGGTGGCTTGTACATGGAGTTGTTGATCCATGATGGTACGTAGGGTTGCAAGTGAAGCTGCACAGCTTACGGGATGACCTCCAAAGGTAGTGATGTGTCCAAGAACAGGATCATGTGTCAAACATTGCATGAGGTTTCGATTGGCAATGAAAGCACCGATGGGCATTCCTCCTCCCATGCCTTTCGCACATAATAGAATATCCGGTGCAATACTGAGTGTTTCGAAATACCAGAAACTTCCTGTTCTTCCAAAGCCAGATTGTATCTCGTCAAAGATGAGAAGGCATCCAACCTCCTTGCATCGTCTATACAATGCAAGGAAATAATCCTGATTTGCCGTTACTACGCCTGCTTCACCCTGTATGGGTTCAATAATAAAAGCGGCAGTTTGTTCATCAATGTATTTCAGGTCTTCTTGGTGACCAAATCGAATATGAGAGACTCCTGGAAGAAGAGGGCGAAAGGCTTGTTTGAAAAATTCATTACCCATCACGGAAAGAGAGCCGTGACTGGAACCGTGGTAAGCGTTTATACAGGAAACAATATTTCGTCGACCGGTATAACGTTTAGCCAATTTTAGCGCTCCTTCTACAGCTTCACTGCCTGAATTGACAAAGTATACATTGTCCAATGTTTCAGGTAGAGTTTCACAGAGTGCTTTTGCTAAAGCTACTTGTGGAGATTGAATCAGTTCTCCATAGACCATCACATGCATGAACGTTTCGCTTTGCTGTTGTACGGCCTTGACTACAGCAGGATGACAATGTCCTATGTTACTCACGGCAATACCGGAGATAAGGTCCAGGATTTTTTTCCCCTCAGGAGTATACAGGAATATACCAGAAGCTTTTTCAATTTCTAGAGCAAGCGGAACACTGGAGGTTTGTGCCAGATGTCGCAAGAACAAAGAACGTTGCGTGATCATAAGCGTAAAGATACAGAGCTTTATAGTAAAAGCTAGCGGAGGTCGATGTATAGCAAGGGATGGTTGATGGAACTAGTAAAAATACTAGTCATCAGCTTCTGTATTATCAGGCAGCTGTTTGAGTGTTTTCGCTAAAAATTTACGTTCTGCTTTAGCCAATGAAGCTACTTGCTGTGCAGAAATCACTTTCATGAACTTAGGTAAATATTCATTTTCAAGGGTAAGAGATTCTTGTTTTTTTTGTTGAATAGTGAAGAGCATTTGCTTTACTACTTCTTCGTTGTTGTTTTCATTGGCAATGCGTTGACGCGATTGACGAATGGATCTTTTTATGGCAATACGCTTGGCGGTAAATTCATTGTATAGGGGCCAAAATTTATCTGCTTGCTCGGGAGAAAGTTTTACTTGTTCAGTAATATAAGCAATTCTGGAATTCTCAAAATCTGATTTTGTGGTGGTTTGCGCCCTTGAAGGATTGATACCCAGGAAAAAAAAGGATATTAATAAAACAGCGGTAAACAGTCGAAACTTCATATCAATGGTTAAAGAGCACTTGATTCTAATATCAGTTCGTCGATGATTTCTTCCTGTAAAACACGTTGTGGAGGAGGATTGACAATACTAGTTTGAGATAGATGCTCGGGACTAGTTAATTTATCTTCCATATCTGTCACGTCAGATTGAATGATCGAACTTTCCTTAGACAAGATATCATTTATCTCTTTTGTACCAAAATAAGAATAAGAAAATATGATTACTAAAATAGTTGTTATACTCGAACCTATCCAAGCCAATGTTCTCTTGGAAGTAAGAGCCGGAAAAAGATGGTGTTCCTGGCTTTTTTTCTTATTCAGGATCTGATTGTATTGTTCTTCAAAAAAGTTCTCAGGAACCGTATAGATATTTTTCTTACTGTATTTTTCCAACAAATGTCCAGGAGCTTGCTCAAGGATATTTTCCTTGAGTTCCTCAAAGTAAGAATCGGATGTTGTGAACGGATGTTTGATTTTTTTATCCATGACCCCTTGGTATTGGTATTGCTAATTTGGACAGCCGTTTTGCCTATTGGTTTAAATTGATTTTCAAATGCTGTTCTATTTTTTTTACAGCATGGTGGTATGATGCTTTTAGTGCCCCAACAGAGGTACCAAGTATATCCGACATCTCTTCATAAGTCATGTCGTCAAAGTATTTCATGTTAAAAACAAGCCTCTGTTTGTCAGGAAGAGTGATAATAGCTTTTTGAAGCCTGATGCTGATCTCATCTCCATCTATCAATGAACTGGAATCCAACTTTGCATGAAGGTCTTTGGTAAGATCGTATATCGGAATAAACAGTACATTCTTTTTCTTTTTAATGAAGTTTAAACATTCATTGCTAGCGATACGATAAATCCATGTATAGAGGCTTGCATCTTCTCTAAAACGATCCAGGTTTTTCCATACCTTGATGAATACGTTTTGAGTAAGATCATTGGCATCATCGTGATCAACAACCATTTTTCTAGTTAGCCAATATACTTTTTTCTGGTATTTGGTCACTAATAGGTTGAAACCATAATGTTTGGTTTTCTCTTCTTTAAATAATGATATGATCTCGTTGTCTTCCAAAATCGAATGAATAAAAAAGCCGGAATCTCAGATTCCGGCTCGAATATAATAAAATCCAATGGAATTCCTTACTTCCTTTTTCTTTCAATAACTTTTAGGCTTGCCGCTACAATGTCGTTGGCTGTCAAACCATATTTTTCCATTAATTGATCCGGGGTTCCGCTTTCTCCAAAAGTGTCTTTGGTTCCAATCATTTCCAAGGGAGTAGGAACATGGACACTTAATGTACGGGCTATACTTTCTCCAAGTCCACCTAAAATGTTATGTTCTTCAGCACTGACAGCACATCCTGTCTTTTTTACTGATGCAAGGATTGCCTTTTCATCCAAAGGTTTAATGGTATGGATATTTATAATTTCAGCGTCGACGCCTTTCTCTGCTAAAATTTCTCCTGCCTTGATGGCTTCCCATACCATGTGTCCTGTAGCGAATATGCTGACGTCTTTGCCTTCGTTTACAGTCCATGCTTTTCCTATTTCAAATACCTGGTTGGCATCTGTAAATACTGGAATGGCAGGACGGCCGAAACGCAAGTAGACAGGACCCACGTACTCAGCGATGGCCTTAGTGGCGGCTTTGGTTTGGTTATAGTCGCACGGATTAATAACTACCATCTCAGGTAGCATTTTCATCAATCCTATATCTTCTAAAATCTGGTGGGTAGCTCCGTCTTCGCCTAAGGTTAAGCCGGCATGAGACGCGCATATTTTTACATTCTTTCCAGAATAAGCTACCGATTGTCTGATTTGATCATAGACTCTTCCTGTTGAAAAGTTGGCGAAAGTAGCAGTGAACGGAATTTTGCCTCCGATGGTCAAACCTGCTGCAATGCTGATCATGTTGGCTTCTGCAATACCTACTTGAAAGAAACGTTCCGGGTACAATTGCTGGAATTTTTCTAATTTTAAAGAGCCTGTAAGGTCAGCGCATAGCGCCACAACATTGGGATTCGTTTTTCCCAGTTCTGTCATGGCATCACCAAATCCTGAGCGGGTATCCTTTTTTTCTGTGAACGTATATTTTTTCATCTTATCTAAATGCTGTGAGTGATCAATAGTCTCCTAATGTTTCTTCTAATTGTGAAAGTGCTTTCTGCAGCTCGTCATCGTTTGGAGCTACGCCATGCCATTTGTGTGTACCTGCCATGAAGTCCACGCCGTGGCCCATGTTCGTTTTCATTAAGACAACACTTGGTTTCCCTTTTGTTTTTTGAGCAGTTAGAATGGCATTTTCCAAAGTGTCAAATGCATGCCCGTCTACTTCGATCACGTTCCATCCAAATGCTTTGTACTTCAATCCTAGATCACCAAGATCCATTACTTCTTTTAACGGTCCGTCAATTTGTTGACCGTTGTAATCAATAATGGCAATGAGGTTGTCTACTTTGTGGTGAGCCGCATACATTGCTGCTTCCCATACTTGACCTTCTTCTTGTTCTCCGTCACCCATCAATACATACACATAGGTACCGTCGTTGTTCAATTTCTTTGCTTGTGCAGCACCTACACCAACAGACAAGCCTTGACCAAGTGAACCACTGGCTATTCTTATACCTTCGAGATGAGCATGTGGAGTAGGATGTCCCTGAAGTCTTGAATTTATTTTACGGTGTGTGGCCAATTCCTTTACTGGAAAATATCCTGCACGAGCCAGTGTGCTGTAAAGACCGGCACTGATGTGTCCGTTGGAAAGAATAGAAATATCTTCTCCTATGCCATCCATGCTGAATTTGGCAGGATTGTGTTTCATGATTTTAAAATACAGCAGTACAAATAATTCTGCACAACCTAATGCACCACCTGGATGTCCTCCTTTGGCTCCGTGTACCATACGGAGTACGTCTCTTCTGACTTGCGATGCGATACGTTCTAATTCTTTTTGTTCAGGCATAGTATTATTTTATTATTTGAGAAGTGTGATCCTTAGTATTTACTTTGTCTATGATGTCAATTATTTTCCCTTTTTCATCAATGAGGAATGTTGTTCGCAAAGTACCCATGTATTTTCTCCCGAACAATATTTTTTCTCCCCACACATGATACGCTTCGTGAATCT
>DATHPB010000245.1:0-3475 GCA_035484295.1 Cytophagaceae bacterium | reverse complement strand
CAAGTTTATACAACAATGGTTTTTTTGACGCGAAAGTCACGCATACGATTGTGAAAGATGAGAAGACGAAAAAAGTGGAAGTTATTTATAACGTTACTACGAAACGGAGTTATCATATTAAGTCCTATGACATGAAACTACCAGATAAGGAATTGAGTGAAGTCATTGATTCCGCCTCCAATGAATCACTCATTAAACCAGGCAGGCGGTATAACCTGGAAAAATTGAAAGCGGAACGCACAAGGATAGACAAGGAATTAAAGAATTCGGGTTATTATTATTTCAATGCCGATTATTTTTCTTTCGATGTAGATACCATTGGCAACAATGCAATGGTATCTGTAAAATTAAGAACCAAACCAGATGTAAAAGAAAAAGCATTCGTTCGCTACAGGATGAAAGAAGTATATGTTTTTATAGACAGTATTAGCTCGCGTAAAGATAATATTGACTTGTCAGACACTGTTCATCTCGAAGGTGTCACATTAAGTGTAGGCCATGATCTACGTGCTTCTTCGGTTGTACGTTATATGTATTTAAAAAAAAGAAGTTATTATTCTCGAAAAAATCAGCAACTCAGCATCAACCGTTTGATGGGCATGGATCTTTTCAAGTACGTAGATGCACAAATCGAAGAAGCGGACTCAAACAGGCTCAATGGTTTTTTCTATCTTTCTCCGTTAAAGAAAAAATCATTGAGTGCAGAAGTACAGTTTGTCACGATGTCCAATAACTTTTCTGGCCCTGGTGTCATATTGAGTTATACGAATAGAAATTTATTTAAAGGCGCTGAACATCTCAGCATCAACATGCATGGTTCGGTATCTACTCAATTTAACGGGGAGTTTCAGGGTTTGTATACTTATGATGTAGGGCCACAGGTAAAATTGACGGTTCCTCATTTTTTACTGCCTTTTCCCGTAAGGGCATCCAGTTTATATACACCGCAAACCATTTTTACAGTCGATTATGACTTTACACGTCGTGTCAATTATTTTGATTTGACTTCTTTACGTTTCGGTTTCGGTTACAGCTGGAAAGAGAATATGGCCGTAACGCATACGCTGATGCCGTTGAATATCAATTTTTTTCGCATCCGTAATGTTAGTGATTATTTCAATTCTTTTTTAAAATCTGATCCTGGTTTGCAACGTAAGTATGCTGATCAGCTGATCGCTGGAATGACTTATTCTTTCACATATAACGAACAGGTTTATCCTGATCGTAAAAACCAGTTTTACATCAATGCCACAGCGGATGTAGCGGGAAATACAGCATACTTGTTGAACAATCTCACTGGTACAATGAAAAACGTAGAAGGTACTAAAACAGTACTGGGCATTGCGTATTCTCAGTATGTAAAGTTTGGAGTCGATCTTAGAAATTATATTAAACTGACTCATCAGACACAACTTGCTGCACACATGATTGTCGGTATAGGTATTCCTTATGGCAACTCAGAATCATTACCGTTTGTAAAAAGTTACTTCTCCGGCGGTGCGAGTAGCGTGCGGGCATTTCCTGTCAACTCACTTGGGCCCGGTACATACCATTTACCTGATAGTTTAAAAAATGCCTTCTTCTTTCAGCAAGGCGGTGACATCAAATTGGAGTGGAGCTTAGAATACCGTTTCCCTATTGTGAGCGTTGTCAAAGGAGCACTGTTTGCAGATGCAGGAAATACCTGGTTGTATCCGACCGACCATACCATTGCCGGTGCGCAATTTCAAATTGAAAATGTACCGGCTGAGTTGGCTGTAGGTTATGGATTTGGATTGCGTGCTGACTTTAGTTTTTTTATCATCCGTTTGGATTTGGCTACACCAGCCAGAAAACCCTGGCTACCGGAAGGACAGCGTTGGGTATTTGATGATATTTATTTAGGGAAAAGAGAATGGCGCAGAGATAACCTGATATTGAACATTGCCATTGGCTATCCATTCTAATACTGGAAACAAAAAAGAGGGACGAACTACCAAGTGGTCAACAAACATGCTTCGCTACTTTCTTGTTCGTCCCTGTTTACTGGTGATTAGTTTTCCAACTGACTTTTAAAATCCCACAACTGCTCTTCGTGAAGAAACAATTGTTGTCGTAAGAACTTAAAGGTTTCAGGAAAGTCTGCTTCTTTGTATAGGACAAAGATATTTAAGATTTGATTTTTAATTTCTGCATGCAATGCAATGAGTTCTTTGAGGGGTTGTTTCCAATCTGATGTGGTCTCTTGTAGTACATAAGGTTTGGCAATAACGGATACAGAGGCTTTCAAGTCTCCCAGTTGCTGAAGTTGGTTGACATACTGATTCAACGAGTCCATGATGGATGAAGAATAGTACTCGGCATTTTTAAAAGGACGTTTCATGACATTGGCAATGACACGTGTCTTTAGCATCACATGGTATGCGCTGCTGGCGAGGTTTTGAAGTTGCGTGATCAATTGATCTGAAGTTAAGTGATTACTTTGAACGGTTATTTCTTGAAAAGAAACTTCACTCAATCTTAACGTATTCATGGAGCTTAAACAATATGTTTTTTTGATTTTTTATAAGGGAAAATCGTGCCCTTCGTACGCTTGACCTCCTAAGAATCCTTTATTATGCCACTTGCGGAGCTAAAGGCTTAATTTTAAAAAAGTTATACCCATATTAAAAAATCATTAAAAAATAATCAGGTAAAAAAACTTGACCACAGGTTATAAACATCCTGTGTAGGATTTCTACATAACTGTAGAATGCTGGCGTGTTTTCTTGATCATTCACTGATTTTCTCCACTGCCGTCGGGTTGTCCCAACAGTCGGCCGACCAGGAGCACGACAAATAAATTGGCCCACACAGCTTCGATGATACTGAGGTTTAAAATCAAAGGAATGGCATTTGGATAAGCTTCATGTCCTCCAATGATTGTCATGCTGAACGCAATACAAGTCGTGTAACTTTCCAATCCCAGTGACAACGGTACACCCATACTCCCGGGGTTCAGAATATTGATGAGATCATACAAGCTTCCAAAACTGATTCCGATCATCAGAAAAATACAGGCAGAGCCCCAAAGTTTTTCTTCCGACAAACGACGACCTGCAAAGATGTCGAAGATGGCATGGTATATGACAATGGCTTCTATAGAAAAAAGAACCATGTGAACGACAAAAAGGTATGGACGTTTTTCTGTTTCCGTATGAAAAAACTCATACAGAGGATTAACGGTAAAAAGTGCCAACACATAACTTCCCATGATGACCAGAAAAAGTATGGTGACCAGTAAAGTGTTCTTTGTGAAATTACGCAACAGATCCCAGAGGATGAGAACATAAACTCCTCCAAACAGAAGGAACAATACATCACGTACCACGCTGGACAAATGTTCGTCCATGCCCGCCATAGAGAAAATTTCTTTAAGTAGAAGAGCGGAGGAAATAATAAGTGTCTGCAAGATCACAATGTTTCTGTAATCTTTAATTTTCTCGGCCTGGTTTTC
>DATHPB010000244.1:0-5162 GCA_035484295.1 Cytophagaceae bacterium | reverse complement strand
GGTTTGCAAACTAATAATGCGGCATTGATTGCTATAAAAAATAAAGTATACGCCAATCAGGCATATACAGCATCACTTGACAACAGCAACTTATCGGGTCAATTGACATTGAATTATAAAGTGAATAAGAACTTCAATACCTATGCAAGTGGTTCTACTGCATACAAGCCAGTAGGAGTGAACATAGCTGGTATTCCTGCTGATGCAAGTGGAGCACCTTTGCTTGACTTGGCTACAGTAAAACCTGAATATACAACTCATTTCGAAGCAGGGATCAAAACAAAACCTACTCGTAACTCTACGGTCAATCTTACTACTTTTGATACAGAGATTGACAATTACCAGACACAAGTTCAAGCCCCAGACCCTAGCTTAAACAGAGGTTACCTGGCAAATGCAGAACACGTTCGTGTATTTGGTGCTGAATTAGATGCAAATGTGAAGTTCAAATACCTTTCTATATATGGTGCAGTAGCGTATACTGATGGTAAATACACAAAGTTTACCAATGCTCCTTTGCCATTGGAAGAGACAGGTGCGGCAGTAGCTTTCAAAGATATTTCAGGAGGAGATCTTCCTGGTATTTCTAAATGGGCGGGATCTTTGGGTGCTGAAATATCAACTTCTAAAACTACATTGTTAGGTTTCGACGGAAGCTTCTTCCTAGGTGCAGATATTTACTATCGTTCTAAATTCTCTTCGAGTCCTACACCATCTAAATACTTGAACATTCAAGAGTATGCTTTGTTGAACGGTAGATTAGGTTTCAGGTCTTCGGACAATACGTTCTCTGCTTTCATCTGGGCGCGTAACCTCACAGACTTCCATTACTTTGAGCAGTTATTACCCGGTACTGGTAACAATGGTAATTATGTGGCAGTGCTTGGTGATCCTAGAACATATGGTATCACATTGCGTGCGAACTTCGGTTCTGCTGCTACTCGTCAATAATCACCAATCAATTACTTTCAAAACAAAAGGCAGGTGAATTTCACCTGCCTTTTGTTTTTGATCGACGAGAGATAGATGCAGAAAGCCCGTAGCGAACTTGATGGTTTTTTTAAGACCTGAATAGCCAGATCCGAAGGGATACACCCAAATCAGATTTATATTACGTCATTCAAAAAGACATCTGAACGCATGATTAAAGAAACAATATCGCTTCAAACAATGATTAAATTATTTTCTCCTACTTCGACAACTGAAACGACTCCATAAATTTTGAAACGGATTCATTCGGAAGTTTACTTGTTTCTGTAATGGTTTGAACCAGGTACATTCTATTTTCCACCAAAAGCATGCGCATGGTGATAACTGCTAAACCTTCCTGATAATCTATGGTCGCTTCTCTTCCTTCGTATCCGTCAATTGTGATAGTTTTTTCCGTTAACAATTTCCCTTTTACATTCTTAACTGCACCGTCTATACCTCCTCTGTAAAAACCTTCCAATGCTTCTTTGTTCGCAGAGCTGACAGCTGTTCCAGGATACTCTGTACAATTGCACAGGTAGTACAGGTTGTCTTCTCCTTTAACTTCTGAGGCATCGTACACAAACATATTGAGCTGCAGTTTTCCTAATTCCGAATCAAGCGATTGGGTTTGTTCCTTTGGTTTCTTAGGAAATTCAATCTTGTAATTGTATTTCTTGGAATGGACAAGTACCCATTTGTCGGCTTGTACAAAGCTCAAACATAAAGCAAGCGAGAGGGTGGTAAGGATGAAGGTGGTTGATTTTAGATTTTTCATAGATAAAAGTTTGGAGTGAAATGAAAAAACATCCCGCAGCGTTGAGTTGTCGGAATGCTTGAAATAGATACGAAATGTTATTGTACGGTTGCAGTACTGATCCTGCTGACTCTTCCTGTTGCACTAGTAGTGATGGTTTTCACAACAGTACCTTTTTTAACAGCAACTGGTGCCGTATACATCGGGGAAGAGGTGGTGGGTTCAGTACCATCGATTGTATAACGAATCACTAATCCCGGGAATTCTGCATTCATATAGGCCGTTTCATTTTGTACGATCAGGCCTGGAGGAGGCAGTCTGTAACCGATGCCGTTATCGAGGTAATCAAGGCGCGGCAATTCACGTTGTCCCAAGCGATTGGCAAATTCATTCCATGCCGCATGGAGTGACCGACTGCGTAATGTGGCGTCACTGATTTGCGCCCATGCCGGATCCTGCGCCCATGCACGCTCTGAAAGTGCCAATACTCGTGGAAAAAGCAGATACTCAGCCATGGTGCTGCTCTTGGTATTTTCTGTCCAGAGCTGACCTTGTATACCTAAGATGTTTTCTTTGCCTTGAGGCGTGAGACGCACCTTAGTCGCAAGATTTTTCAAATCTAATGGATTGCCTAACAAATCGACACTGGCGTTTTGGTATATATTCAACGGAATAAATTCGTATGCCTTTTTCGTGCTTGTAAATCCTCCCCAGTAATAACCGGGTTCTTTAGGATCTTTACTGTATGCCAGATCAAAATACAAATTGGTCACGTTAGACAATACTGTTTTGTATCCTGCATTTGCCAATTGGTAGGCGAAGTCTTCCTGTCCCCAACCCCAAACATTGTTCCATACGTTTGGTCTGAAATTTTTATGAACAAAAGCAGGATTAGGATAATGATGAATCACATCGCCTACTTTCTCTTTTGCCAAAGCAATTTCTTCCCAACCTGCAGTTATCAATCCTTTTTCACTGATGATGTCGCTGATGCGTGTCAAGAAATAATTGGAAAGGCCTCCCAACTTGGCCAACTCCGGTTGCTTGGCAATCAGCTCAGCACATTTGGGAGATTTTTCCCATACACCGCTTGGCACTTCGTCTCCACCGGTATGTATAGTTGTCAGTTTGACGCCGGCTTCTTTGTATAAGTCTTCTATGCTGCCCAAAACCGTTTTGATAAAATTATAGCTGGATTCCTGGCAAGGGCAAATCACGTTGTCTGTCCACATTTGCACCGATTCGTATTTAGAAGAATCGTTGAAATCATTCAATAAGTAATAAGATGCTTCTTCCATTTTACCCTCTGCTTTCAAACGGTTGTAACGCGCTTGCATAGATTTGATGGCAGCTCTGGAGTGTCCTGGAAAATCGACTTCAGGAATGACTTCGATGTTGCGCTCTTTGGCAAATTTTAAAATCTCAATGAAGTCAGCCCTGGTGTAAAATCCTGATCCGGAAGTTTTGTCCGGAAATGGTCCGGAACCAAAAGAAGGAAGCAACATATCTTTTTCGTCTCTTGAAAATCCTCTTCTGCTTCCGACTTGTGTCAGCTCAGGCAATTCTTTAATTTCTAATCTCCATCCTTCATCGTCTGTCAGGTGAAACTGAAATTTATTTAATTTATAAGTTGCCATCGCATCCAATACTTTCAAGATGGTTTCTTTCTTTTGAAAGTTACGTCCTGCATCAACAGACAATCCACGGAAAGCAAAGCGAGGTTTGTCTTTTACAATGATCGCTGTAATTTTCCACGAGGTCTTTGCATCAGCTGGGTTTAGTGCCAACAAGGATTGAACTCCGTAAAACGCACCTTCGTTCGTTCCTGCTTTGATGATGATTCCTTTAGTGTTAACGATGAGCTCATATGCTTCACCTTGAAGACTTTTGTCGTTTACTAGAGAAACTTGCTTAGAACTTGGGTTCTCTAATGAGACAATACTTGGTTTTGTGGTAAGCAATTTTCCCCATTCCATTTGCAAAAACTCAGCAGTTGCTTGAAAGTCTTTATGGGTTGCAATTGAAATTTTTCCATCTATCACTAATGAGTCTTTACCTAGTTTATATGACAATGGAGTAGGAGTGATCGGACAAACATCGGCAAGCGGCAGTAAGGTAAGCGTAGAATCTCTCGTGAAACGTACCCGTTCATTTTCACAAACTACCTTGTCCGTTGCTGTGCGGTTCAATTGTTTTTCTGTGATGAAAGGCAATACCGTCAAAGTACCTGCTTCTTCAATGGTGTTTTCTCCTTTTCCATTGTCAAACACAAAAAAGAAACCTGCCGGAGCATCACTTTCATTCAAGGTCCAGTATCCTCCATATAAATCAAATTTGACAGAATCACCAGGTTGTAAGGTCTTGAATTCGGTAGTTGGTTTCAATACAAACAAGTCCCCGTTGACATGTTCGATGGTAATTTCTTTCGGTAATTTTTCCTGATTATATTTTCTGCAAAAATTAAAATACAAACTCCAGTTTTTGTTCTCAAGCGCAGAAGTACCGTTGTTTTTCAACTGTAACTGACTTAAAAAGAGCTCACCCTCGTAATAGTTTCCTACAAGTCCCCAGGTAATGCTGATGTCCTTTCCATTTGGTCGTTGATGTGAGCAGGACGTTAATGCAAAAACAAGCAATAGCGCCAGAATGCGTAGTGATTTCATAGTGAATAAAAGATGAGGAGTTGTTTAAAGTATATTCAGTAGTTGTTCTTTTATTTTTTCCAGTTCTTCTTTCATATTGATGACAGCGCGTTGTATATCTGCATCGTTGCATTTAGAACCTATGGTGTTGATTTCACGTCCGAGTTCTTGTGCCAGGAATCCCAGTTTTTTACCGCTGGCTTCTTTGTCCTTCATGGCTTCCAGGAAATAGTCCAGGTGTTTTTTCAAACGAACCTTTTCCTCACTGATGTCTAACTTTTCAATGTAATAAATCAATTCCTGTTCGAAGCGGGATTGATCCACGCGTTCTTTGCCCACGTAATCTTCCAAATGATTTTTGATGCGCTCTCTCACTTGTTGAATGCGGACAGGATCGTGCGCTTCTACTTCTTTCAGTTTTTCTCCTATGAATAAAATATAAGAAGTAAATTTTTCCTTCAATACATCCCCTTCTTCCTTTCTGAATTGATCACACTGTGTCAAGGCGTCTTTCATCGCTTTGGATACGAAACTCCATTCTTCACTGCGGTCGGAACTTTCTATGTCCGATTCAATGACCTTCGGCATGTTCAATACCGTACGGAAAATATCGTCAGCAGGAGCACCTACGTATTCCGCCGCACTTTTGATCTTATCATAGTAAGCCTTCAACAATTCGAGGTTGATGTTTACACGAGGGGTATTATCATTTTTTTGTTTTACTTCGATAGATAGGGAAACTTTACCTCGTTCAATGACTTGAGTAAACAGATTGCGTATTTCAAGTTCTTTCT
>DATHPB010000243.1:0-8924 GCA_035484295.1 Cytophagaceae bacterium | reverse complement strand
AATTTACTGACTGTCTCCGTCATGATGGGAGAAAGCGTTTTCCGATCCAATCCCTTTGCTTCTATAAGTAGTAGTGCCTGATTGAACAAATAATAAGGTAAGTTATTGACAAGTACACCGCACAGGTGAACTCTCTTGCGCGTCTCCAAATCGGCGCTAATTACCATCAATTTCAGTTCGCGTAAAAAACCCATCAATTGTTCTTCCACTGCTGGAGAAGAACCTTCTATAAAGACAGGTATTTGCCTCCAATGCACGGGACGTCCTTTCGTAAATGTTTGAAAAGGATACACGACTGCACTTCCTGCACAAGGTATAGAAGCAATCGATTGCAACGAACGTGCGCCAGACAGATGAACGAGGTAAGCACTCGATGCAATGGAGTAATTCTTCATTGACTCCAATGCATCGTCTTTAACAGCGAATACAATCAAATCTCCTTCTATGAAAGTATCGTTTGCCAACGCATGAACAGTGATGTCGGGAAACTCTCCCAAGAGTTCTCCCAACCCCGAAACATTACGGGCATAAACAGAAAGCCGAAAAACCTTTCTGTCGTGGAGCAATTTCAACAGATGCCAGCAGAGGTTTCCAGACCCAACAATCGAGATTTTTTCAAACAACATGGTTCTAAAATGATTAAGCGGCTTTGTCTCTCATCTTCGCAAATTCATTGTAGCGGCGCAGGATGGCAATGAACAAACCAAGAACAAGCAATACCGTTCCGATCCACAATACATTGATCATCGGTTTCTCTATTGCTTTCAAGATAATGTAATCGCGTTGCGCAGAACTGAATTCGAAAGTAAACGCTTCTTTATCGGGATTCAGCTCTTTAAATGTGATTCGAATGCCCAGGTCTTCCAATGTTTCCGGTACAAAGCCAACCACGTTTCCTTCAGACACCATGATGACATAGATGGGATGCATAGAATAGGTTTGTCCGTTAGGCCCCATAATGTGTATGTGTGCTCTCAATGCAATGTCCTCCGACTTTATGACTGCTCCGGGTACAGAAGGGATGCGTTCTACGTCGTCAAGTACCGCAACGTAATCGTTAACGAAAGCAGTATCTTTCAATTTCAACACTTGTACTTCCGGTGTACTCCATTCCCTTTCGTCCGCATTTACTGGTACAGCGGAAAGATGAGAATACAAATCACGATCCCAGAAACGTTTGATGTCAGGTGAAGGAATGGAGCCCATGCGTGGATTTTTTTGCAGACGAGGATACAAGGTAAACTGCTTTCCGTCTTTATCGGTATACAACACTTCGTAGTACGTATTCTCCGGATTGATTTGCAACGTGTCTCCCTTTTTGAAATACACCTTATTGCCTTTCACCAGATCCCTTCTCGTCAATACTTTGTAGGAATCAGCAGTTTCATAGACACTGTCTTTGTTGACATATCCAGGAAATCCTTTGGCTTCCAAGCGAGGTCCCTTGTAGGTCAATTGGTATGTGCCACCCATTTTTTCCGATGTGTTCCTGAACAACAATACATTTTCTGCATTCACTTCATCGGGAAACTCTTTGGAGTACAGCAAGCCGGATTGGTTCATGGAAATCGTCTCCGTATAACCAGAAGAAAACAAAATACCGATCAGCATCATCGCCAACCCGATGTGAGAAACCGCGCCACCTGTAAGCTTGAGGTTGTTTTTAACCACCGATATAAAGATGATGAGATTAGAAACAATGGAGAAAATGGCGGCTGTTAACAAACAGATATAGGCAATTTGTCTGTATACAGGAAATTCTTCGGGGGTTACCTCTTTTGTCAAACCACCTAATAAAATGATCAACGTAGCAAGGAGCAAAGACAATAACACGGGAATAAATAATTTATCCCAGAGCTGTTTGCCGGTCATCTTTGTCCACCAGAAAAATTGTCCGACTCCTGAAAGCAGTGCTACAGCTATCGCAAACCATATTTGCCAGTTGCTGTAATGCAATTCCTGATTGACAGGTGGAGCAAGTTTTGATTTTACACCTAGGCTATTCAAGATGGCATTGTATACAGGAATAGAAGTCGTTGCGATCACCTGGAAAGCTGCCAAGGAAAGTACAGTAACACCGATGAAGATCCAAAACTCACGGGAGTAGATGGAAGCTTCTTTATCTGATGTTGGGATTTGTTTCCAGCGAACAGCCAATAACAAACCGCCTAAAAAGATAAACGTCAGAAAATACACTAATAGCTGTCCGGATAAACCCAAGTCCGTAAACGAGTGGACAGACGATGTACCCAGGATTCCGCTTCTTGTCAGGAAAGTAGAGTACAAGATCAGCAAGAAACTCGCCATGACCAGTATCATAGAAGTTTTCAGCGCAGTGCTGTTGTTCCTGTAAATGATCATGGTATGAATCGAAGCAACTAAAATCAACCAAGGCACATACACCGCATTTTCTACGGGGTCCCAATTCCAGTAACCACCGAAGTTCAGTGTCTCATAAGCCCAATAACCGCCCATCAAAATACCTGTACCCAAAACCAAAGCGGAGAATAAAGCCCAAGGTAAAGCCGGACGTACCCAGTCTCTAAATCTCTTCTGCCACAAACCTGCCACTACAAAAGCAAAAGGAACCAAGGTCGTCGCGAAACCCAGAAACAAGGTAGGCGGATGAATGACCATCCAATAGTTTTGCAACAAAGGATTCAAGCCGTTGCCATCTTCTGGTACATAACCGGGATTGATGGTATATACAGGTAAGTCCGGCATCACTTCTTTCATCAGCATAAAAGGTGAACTTCCTAGTTTTAAATCGATCAAAGGGAAGACCACACCGATGATCATGGAGGCAAGGAACGCCTGCACCAGGCAGAAGACGGCCATCACAGGTGATTCCCAATCTCTATTGATAGTAATAATCACTCCTCCCAAGATCACATGCCAGAAGATCCACAAGAGAAAACTTCCTTCCTGTCCTTCCCAGAAACAAGAGATCATATACTGTACCGGCAAATGATTAGACGAGTGACTCCAGGCGTAATGGTATTCGTAACGATGATTGTAAATGATAGAAAATAAAGAAACCACAATGCCCAAAACAGAAAAAGCATGCACTCCAAACCAGGTCCTGGCAAAACGTTTCCATGATTTCCTGGAGCCTAAATCTTCCGAATCACAATTGGCAAGCTTGTAATAGGAAAAGGCGGCAACCAACGACGAGAAAAAAGAAATGATAACGAATAAATGACCCCAATCACCGATCTGCATAATGCTATTGTTTTAGGAATAATTCTTTCGAATTATAATTTGATGAAGTGTATGACTTCTGAATGAATATTGACTATTGTTAAAGCTTGAGCAGCGAAGGCTCCAGCGAAGTGGTCATTTTTTTGTCTTCGTATTTAGAAGGACATTTCATCAGGATTTTGTCTGCTTTAAATGTTTTCCCCTTAAAGCCACCGATGATGACAATCTGTTCTGATTTTTCAAAGTCTTGTGGTTTAGGACTGAAATACACCACATGTTCTTCTCTATTGGTATTGTCTGTAATGACAAACTCAAAATAATTGGGGTTAACCGCAGGATTGTAATTCATGCCTTCGATTTCACCCAAGTTGTTTTTTTTCAGCTTGCCGACTACATGCACTTTCTCATCGGGACTGTCTTGCGCCAGTTCTTCTGCTTCTTTGAAAGTCACGTATCGGGAAGCATCTCCTGACGTAGAGATGATGACCCCTATGGCCACCGCAATCACCAGTAGCAATATGATGTGTGTTGTTTTCATGCCGTTAGTTTTTTTCTTCTCTTTCCAGCTTGCCGATTTTCCTGTCCAGCAAAAATACGTAGACAAACAAACCCGTGAGTATAATCGCAAATACCACGATCACTACATAAATCTTTCCATCGGCTCTGAATCCATCAGCCATGGCTACATCATCTTGTGCATTGACCGACAAAGACAAAGTCAGTAAAAAGAAAAACAACAGTTTGCTTATGATATTTTTCATTATGATTATTTTTTAATGTGAATCAATAACTGATGAAGAGGCATGAAAACGTTGATCTGCCTTCAATTGTAGCGCTCTCAATCGTACCCTTAGACTAGTGATCCAAACGCCCAGCAAAATAAAACCCAAACCGGAAGAATAGAAAATGATGTTCATCTCGCGGTCGCGGTCGTATTGGTTGAAGCCCGGATTACCGCCATTGCCCGGGTGCAGAGAATCTGTTAACCGTGGTAAGATATAAACCAATGAAACGAAAGCCGGAAAAGCGAATATATTAAATACCGCACTGATCCGTGCACGCTGGTCTTCGTCTTGTATCGAGCCACGCAACACGATGTAAGCCGAGTAGATCAGCATGCCGATAGCTGCCGCATTGAGCTTGGGATCTGACGTCCAGTAAGCTCCCCAGGTAGCCTTTGCCCAGAACATCCCGGTTAAAATTCCCAATACACCAAAACACAACCCTGTATTGGTATATTCCACAGATCGGATGTCCATTAACGCTTTGGGTTTACGCAAGTATAAAATCGCATGAATGAAAGCAATCAAAAGGAAAGCCGTCATGCCGAACCACATCGGTACATGAAAGTACAGGTTACGGATGGTTTCATTCAGTATAGGCAAGCGCGGAACAGGGCTGGTGAAACCTTTCAGCACGACAAACAGCAAGAGAAGAAAACTTGCTATTTTCCACCAGGCCAGTGGAGAGCGATTGTTGAAGAACGTTTGATTGACACTCATGAGATTAAGCCTTCCAAAGATAAGGAAATAAGAGATAAGAAACAGAAACCGTGATGACATTCAATGCAAATAGGAGTAGTATTTCATCCCAGGAAACAGAACGGTCCAAACCATCCAAGGCTGCCCTGGATGCCTTCACCGCCATGATGATCAAAGGAATCAAAATAGGGAAACTCAAAATGGCGGATAAGCTGAAATTTCCTCCTGCTTTGTAAGCAATGCCCGCCGACATGGTGATGACAGCAGCAAAGCCAGCCACTGCCAGTACCTGAATAAGAAGAAAGAGCGCCATATCCTGAACAGGCGAATCGAACACAATGCCAAACAACACCCACGAAACCAGGGACACCAGCACTGAAAGACCCATGTGATAAATTAATTTAGACAATATCAATGCTTCTGCAGAAACCAAGGTGCCGTAAAACAATACCCGACCTGGTGTTTCGCCCAGGAAAGCTTTGGCCACTGCATTGAAGGTAGTGAAGGTAAGAAGCAGCCAATAGACTGAAAGCCAGACAAAGGGATTCAAGGACGAGCTTTTTCCCAGGAAGCTATAGTACATGATAAAGATCGTGCTGCCCAGGTACAAGAGCAGACTCTGGAAAATATGGCGGTTTTTCCATTCCAGCGAAAATTCTTTTTGAAGCAGTATTATGGTTTCTTTAGCGATCAAGTGCAGGCGAGTATGACGGGGTAAAATTACGTCAGGGATCGCAAATAGTCATTGGATTGGGCTGAATTATTTTTAAAGATTTGCATGGATATTTTCTGCTACTTTAAACTGAATAGCCTCTTGCCATTATAAAACCACTATCCTACTTTATTCAATTCTTCTACCTGATCCTAATATTTCTTATCTTTGTACGCTATGTTGGAACAGATTAAAGAATTGAGCAAACAGATCGAGGACTTTAAGATAGAGTCTAAGGAACAGTTGGAAAATTTCCGATTGGAATTCATCAGTCGCAAAGGAAAAGTCACCTTGCTTTTCGATGATTTCAAGAATGTGGCTCCTGAGCTGAAGAAGCAAATGGGCCAGGAATTGAACAAACTGAAAATTGCTGCACAAACAAAATTCGATGAGCTGCAAGGAAATCTTGGAGCCAATAAAGTACAAGCCAAAGACGAAGGCCGTGATTTGACATTGCCTGTCGTACCCCATGCCTTGGGTTCTCTACATCCGTTGACTGTGGTTAAAAACCGCATGATCGAAATCTTCGAACGCATGGGTTTCAATCTTTCCGAAGGTCCCGAGATCGAAGACGACTGGCATAATTTCACGGCATTAAATTTTCCGGAGGACCACCCGGCAAGAGAAATGCAGGATACGTTCTTTGTACAAAAAAATCCTGATATCGCCTTGCGCACTCATACTTCATCGGTGCAAGTTCGCACGATGGAAACTCAGAAACCTCCTATCCGCACCATTTCACCCGGACGCGTATACCGCAACGAGGCCATTTCCGCCAGAGCACATTGCATGTTTCACCAAATCGAAGGCATGTATATCGATAAAAAAGTAAGCTTCGCTGACTTGAAAAACACCTTGTACCATTTCGTAAAAGAACTGTTTGGCGAAGACACAAAAATCCGTTTTCGTCCTTCTTATTTTCCTTTCACCGAACCCAGCGCAGAGATTGACATCACCTGCAACATCTGCAAAGGCGAGGGTTGTAACATCTGCAAGTATTCCGGTTGGGTGGAAATCGGCGGCAGCGGCATGATGGATCCTAATGTATTGTCTAATTGCGGCATCGATCCAAACCAGTACTCAGGCTTCGCTTTCGGCATGGGCATAGAACGTGTTACCATGTTGAAATACCAAATCAGAGATTTAAGATTGTTTACAGAAAATGACATTCGCTTTTTGAGACAGTTCAAAGGAGCGGAATAGTCATTGATTATGTATTGAAAGATAGGATAAGGTTTGACTCCTCTTTATTATATCGTCTCATGGTTATGAAAAATTTCTTTCTGCTGTTCACGCTATATTGTTTATTAGCTAACACTCTTTACGCGCAAAAATCTCCCTTCCCCGTCATCGGCTACTACGCCAGCTGGAGCGGCGAGCCGGAAGATTTACAATACGACAAGGTGACACAGGTGAATTTTTCTTTCGCCAAGCCTGCCAGCGACGGTTCCATACTGCTCGATGATACGGATAAATTAACGTCGCTAGTAGAACTCGCTCACGAACAAAAAGTAAAAGTATATTTAGCCATTGGCGGTTGGGATATCGGCGAAGGTGGAGGTAATGATACTCCGTTCGAAACGATGGCAGCTAAGGAAAATAGTAGAAAAAAATTTGCTGCCTCTTTACTATCTCTTGTCAAGGAATATGCACTAGATGGCATTGACATCGATTGGGAATATCCCGATAATAAAGAAACTTTTTTAGCCTTGATGAAAGAAATTTATCCGGTGCTTCACGCAAAAAACAAAGGACTCAGTGTAGCTGTTGCCGGTGAAGGCGTGCACGCAGATGCTGTTACTACAGAGTCTTTTCAGTATTTCGATTTTTTAAACATCATGGCTTATGATGCAGGCACGCCTCATTCGTCTTTTGCTTACGCCACCAAATGCCTGGACTACTGGAGTGGTAAGGGCTGTTCTAAGGAAAAAATAATTTTAGGTTTACCTTTTTACGGACGCGATCCTTTCACAGATTATAAAGTAATAATCGCGGATGATCCCCTGGCATCTGTTAAAGATCACACGGAAAACAATGTTCACTACAACGGTATTCCTACCATCAAACAAAAAACCTTGTTGGCAAAAGAGCGAGCCGCAGGAGTAATGATTTGGGAACTCACCATGGATGCAAACAACGAATATTCGCTGCTCAAGGCCATACAAGACGCATTAAGTGGTAAATAAAAGAAAGGGTCGTTAATACCCTTTCTTTTATAAGTGAATACTGTCATGATTATTTTTTAAAAGGCAGGCACGCTGTCATTTATTCTGCCAGAGGATATGAATTATCTGGAATTATCTGGCACCCATCTTGTAATTAGATCCATCGAAAAAAAGATTGTCCACCTTAAACATTACCATTATGAATCCGATAGATCTAGAAAAAGAAAACAAAACAGGCAAAAACTCAGACGGTGTAAACGCCAACTGGCCTGTAAAAATGCTTACTGCAAGCTCTATTATTGGTGATCATGTTGAAAACCGCAATGGAGAAAAACTAGGGAAAATAAAAGATGTAATGGTCAATATGAAAAGAGGTTTTATTGAATATGTTGTAATAGAATTTGGTGGATTCCTGGGTTTAGGCGAGAAGTTGTTTGCCGTACCTTTCGAAGCGCTCGAACTGAAAGCGGACAGGCAAACCTTCTTGTTAGATCGTCAAAAAGATTTTCTTAAGAACGCACCTGGCTTTAACAAAGAACACTGGCCAGGAACCAACAGTCACCATTATACTGAAGTAGATTCTTATTGGGGAAACTTCATGGGGCCTAGTGTAGGTGCTTCCATGTAACGATAGTTGCTGATATCAATAAAAAAGGTGTACGATTGTACACCTTTTTTATTGTAGAAAATTTGTCCCAAAGCTGGGAATTATATGGTCTCGTATTTTTTATTGTCTTCCTTTTTTACCTATTCCAAATGTCCTTGAAATATTAAATCCAAACTTCATTTGACTCTTACTCCATGAATCCGTGCTATTGACCAAGAAAGTGTTCTCTACAATCGCAGGATTGTTGGTAAAAATCAAATGAAACACGTGTCCTCCCGTTTCTATCTCTACTCCTAAACCCAAAGGAGGAAAATAAAAATCTGATCTGTCCATTCTATACTTAGAGAAAATCCAATAGAAATCAGCTAAGAGCGCAAAACGTTTGGTCAATTTAATTCTTCCTCCTGTGCCTAACACAAAGATGTCGTTTTCGTCATTGGCATCGTACACGTAGTTACGATGTAGGAAGCCAGGCATGATCTGCCATGACAAGTTGTGGTTAAATTTCCTGGCGATCAATACCTGTGAAAAATAACTCAGTCTGTTGGCATTATTGTCCAACGGGCCGCCGGTCGATTGCACTTCTGTCATCGCCGTATTGGCAAACAACGTAACACTTACAGGCACTTTGTTGTCTTGCGTTTGATACAGCAACCTATATTTTAAATAACCATCTATCAGTTCACCGATTTTACTTCTTCCCACTCCAACCGTCAGTCGATCGTTCACACCATATTCAAAAGCAATACGAATGTCCG
>DATHPB010000242.1:0-4114 GCA_035484295.1 Cytophagaceae bacterium | reverse complement strand
TCTAACAATGACATCGGTCGTATGGAAGAGATCAAGGAACGTTCTTTGCTGTACGAAGGATTGAAACATTATTTCATCATTACGTTCCCTCAGCGTGCGGGAGCGTTGAGAGAGTTCCTGGATGAAGTGCTTGGTCCTAACGATGACATCACACATTTTGAATACACGAAGAAAAATATCAAGGATGAAGGCTCCGCGCTTGTTGGTGTAGAGTTGAAACACAAGGAAGACTACGAATTGCTTATTGGGCGGATGGCGAAGAAAAAGGTGCAATATAAAGAGATCAATAAAGATCCGAGCTTGTTTAGTTTTCTGGTAATGTAAGATGAAGTTGTTGACGTTCTGCCAGTAATCAGTAATAATAAAAAGAGCGTAAGATCTTCTTACGCTCTTTTTAATTTCCTTGATCATTAGAATTATTGTTAATCGAACTCAAAGAACTCTTCTTCGTTCACTTTGCTGTGTTTGATTTCTTGTTCTTCGTTTTTGAAAGCGTTTTTCAGTTCTTCTTTTTCCTTCTTGAGGTCTTCTCCTATCTTTTTCCCCAATCTTTTTTTGTCAAACTTGATCTCGAACTGATCTCCTTGTCCTTCGATGAGGATGAACAGATTTGTTTTACCCAGCAGACCGCTTTCAGAAGCATTTTTTTCTGAGGCCTCTTGTTGTTTTTTCTTGCTGAGGTTTTTCAGCGGTACCTTTAGGTGATAAACAAAGCGGTTGTCGAAATCGTGAGTACCTGACAATTCAATGTCACAGACATTTGATTTAATGATCATGTTGGGAATGGATAAGACTTTATTCTTAATCAAAAACTGATTGGTCAATTTGGAGAAACGAATGTCGTTCAGCTGATCTTCCTCGGCGAAGCGTGACAAGGCTTTCATTGGAGTGAAGTTTCTTAATCTGCCGTCTGAAAGGTCCATGTCGATATTGGCCAAGATGCTTTCAGTAACGATGGTGCCGTCTGGGTTTAAAATGAAAAAGATATCTGCTTTTCCGAAGAGACGCCCGGATAGATTGTTATGCGAGATGAATGTTTGATCAAAGTCCTTAAAATCTTTTAGTAGACTATCGATGTATATATCGTTGAAGGCTGTATTCAGTGTAAGATGTTTGGAACGAAGCGGTAATTTTATTTTCATGATAGCATTGCCTGCTACCTCTCCACCGGCTGTATTCATTGTAGCGTTGGAAAATACCAGTAAGGAATCGTTGTAAGACAACATGCCCTTCACTTGTTTCGCATTCAGATTGTTGACATGCAATCGGTGAATATCGCAATCCAGGAACAACATCAAGGATGTCATGGAAGATTCCGAATGGCTTTTTTCAGTCGGAGCAGGAAGAATAAAATCTTCGTAAACCAACTGGTTGGAATGAAGGGTTCCTTCTACCAATATGCTGCCTTTACCCAGCAATACTTTGCGCAGTACATTTTTGATCATGCCGTTAACGGCAATGTCTGATTTTGGTGTATGGAAACTGAGACTGTTGATGGAGATATCTGTATTGTTGAAGATCAGATCAGCAGAAATATCTTTAAAGCTTTTCTTGATCGCTTTGACATAAATTCCTCCGTTTTCAATTTGTGCTTCTCCTGAGGTGATGATTTTTTCCAGGTCTTCTCTTTTCTTTAAATTTTTAATCAGTCCTTCAAAGTCAAAACTCAATGCCACTTTGCCTTCGAGAGAATCGATCCCTTCCATAGGGAAAAAAGAGACCAGGTCTTTCAGGTTTTGTTTTAACTCTGCTTTGATCACCAGGTACGGATCGGAGAGGTTGGTGAGCTTGAACGATCCACGTATAGGATTGTTGTTGAGTGTTCCCTCGAATTGTTCGATCTCTATGAAGGAAGATTTGCTGTTGTGATTTGCCCCATTGCTGAACTTACCTTTCAATACGGCTTTTTTTATGCTTTGCCCCCCTTCAGGATTAGTAATGTCGGTGTTTTCAAAACCAAACAAAACATCAATGGCGGGTGTATTGTATTGATCGTATTTCCCTTGAATCTGTGCATCGAAATAAACGTCACCTTTATTCTGATAACGCTTTACTCCCTCCGAATTTTCAGTTGGCAGTAAAGAAAGCAAGGTGGAAATCTCACCGGTTTTGGAAGTAATGTGCAATTCCAGTTCTTCTTCTTTCGTATGTACATCCCCGTCGATCTTATACACACTTTCATTGATGGCAATGGAAGTGTTGCCCAGTGTCAACGAACCATCTTCATTGTTATAGGCCATTTCACCGTGCAACTTGATTTTTTTATTTTTAAAATAAACGTTGTCGTTTACAGCGATTCCGTTTACTGTTACTGCTCCATCGAGACCAATCTGATACGTGTCGTTATGTATGCTAAATGTTGCTTGTGCTCTGTTCAAGGCAAATTCATACGCTTGTCCGCTGAGTTTATTGAAATAAGAACAAGAGACATTTTGAATTACAATGCTTTTGATCTTAACATCGATGGGTTCTGTCGGGGCTTTAGGATCACTGGGTTTGAAGATGTTGTAATTAGGATCTCCATTGGCTCTGATGCCAGGGAGCACAGTACCGTTGAACAAGAAGGCTTTTTCCAGGCTGTATCTTTTATAAAAGACCACATCGATGACATCAAAACCCAAGGTTAGTTTTTCCATCGAAGCCAGGATCAAGGGATCTTCTTGCATTCCTGGTTCATAGATTTTTACGTTGTGAAAAATTAGTGTAACATTTGGAAAATCCTCGAACAAGCTGAGTTCTATGTCAGGATCTACTTCTACTTTTGCCAGCAATTGCTGGTTGATTTTTTGTACTCCTTGCTGAATCAAGGAACTCTTAATCTGTTCAAAAAAAAGCATAAAGCCTATAATCACTACACCTAGTATTATGAGGCATATTAAAAATGAACGGCCTATGATTTTGATGGTCTTCACGCAGCGAACTTTTAACGAAAGATATGAAATCTAAACGTATAGCAGGCTTTGTAAGGTGTCTTTTTGTTAAAAAAGTTTAAATGCAAATGAGGTATAGGATGAAGTTTTATAAAACAACAAAGGGGATAACTGCTTTGTCGCTATCCTCTTTGTTGTTTGGTAGAAAGGTACGATGTTAGGCTAGGCCTTGAGTAAAGAGGTGTAGTGGTCTTCAATGTAATGTTCTATCGGATCAAAAAATCCTTCCAGTTCCATTTCATTGAGATCAATGATAACTATGTCTCCATTGTATGTAATCTCTAGTTTTTCGGTCATGGTCTGTTGATTTTTTAAAATGCGAATAGAAGAAATCTGACTGATTAAAAAGAGTCCTGTTTTTTCATTGTTTTTATATTCGATTTCTGTAGGGGTGAACTTTAGAAAATCGTGGTAGTTTTCAATACTGGATTTTAACTTATTAATCACAGGAACTCCCATGCAAGCCGCCAGCCAGATGATAAAGAAGAGATGATCTACTTTATAGTTAAGGTACACATAGGCATATATGATGGGAATGCAAAGGTAAATGCAAATTTGAATCAGCAGCTTGTTGGGATTGTTGCGAAATAAAACACCGTCGTCGGCTATTCTTTTTAAGCGTACATGAAATAAAAGCTCTTCCCATACTACAAGAGTAGCCAATACCACTGCGATACCAATCAGGAACATCCCAAAATAAATGGTTTCACGATGCTCTGCCTCATGCAATGGAACATCGAAAACATAGTGAGAGAAAAAACAAGACAATAAAAAAATGCCAATCAGGAGAATAGCACTCATCTCTACAGGATAACTGGATCTTACTTTCATGGATTCGTTTTCTGAATGTTTAACATGTTTTACAATTATGCAATTAACTATAATCTGGTGATTTTTTATGGCTTTATCATATGTTTTTGCAAATGAAAAGGTGAGTGTGGATAAAAGTAGAAATACGGGAGTGCAAATTGTATTGGGGCTATGCTTCTTACTAGTAGATGGAATCTATGAAGGATCAATACAGATGAAAAGTTTCTTCCTAATTAAAGTGTCATTGGATAACTAAAAATGAGGTCTACGGTAGACTAATAAAAAAAGGGTTTCAGACTATATAGTCTGAAACCCTTTTGGTGGGAGTTGAGGGATTCGAACCCCCGGCCCTCTGCTTGTAAGGCAGATGCTCT
>DATHPB010000241.1:0-2192 GCA_035484295.1 Cytophagaceae bacterium | reverse complement strand
TTATCTGCCGGAACAGCTACAGCAATGGGATTAGTGCCTAGCAAACGGTCAAGTGAAAACGTAGGCGAAACCAACGGACTTGCATTGGTCATGGAAATACCGATCATGTCTTTTTCCAAAGCCATCATGGCATGATAACCTGCAATACCGTAATGATTTGAATGACGGACAGCCACCCAGCCTGTACCGGCCACCTCTGCTTTCTTTATGGCAATGGCCATGGCCTGTGGTGCAACCACTAATCCCAATCCACCGTCACCATCTACCACTGCAGTAGATGGTGTCTCATGCACCACTTTTATATTGGGGTTGGCATTGATGCGGTTATTTTCCCACAAACGTACATAGCCCGATAAGCGTGCCACTCCATGAGAATCTACTCCCCTTACATCTGCGGAAAGCAAAACCTTGGTTGCCAGTTCAGCATCTTTTTCAGAACATCCGATTTTCAAAAATATTTCTTTACAAAAACCGTTAAGGGAATGGTATGCAATTAATGACTCGTTCATTCACGCAAATTAGATATAATCGGATTAAATTTTCAATACCCAGGCTTATTTTGATGCAAGTGAGGAGCTAATATTTTATGAGAAAATTTCATACAAGGCTATGATACAAGTAAGATAAGGGATTGGACATGTCTCGACTCCTATTCCAAAGTTAAACACGCCTCGTGGCAGGACCGGCAATCCAATGATACCTGATAAATATGACCGGTGTAAGGCAAATCATTAATTCTATTCTTATATTTATTCTCCATTCAATCATTCCATACGACAACCGCTATGAAAACCTATTTGTTATTCTTAACCTTGATCCTCTTTGCTTTTGGAGCACCTGCACAAACCATTAACCGAGTGCAAGCCAAAGCAGAAATAAAAAACGTAACAGTATTTTTAGATAAAGCACAAATTGGCAACCGTGTAAACTGTTCACTCAACACCGGTGTTACCGAAGTGGAGATTAAAAATCTTCCCGTCGGATTATTCCCCAAAAGCCTACAAGTAACAGGCAAGGGCGATTATGTATTGTTGGGTGTACAACATAAAATCAATTACCTCAATCCACATAAAACAGGAGACGAGATCAAGACCTTGCAAGACTCCATATTTTCTCTTTCCAATCAAATCAATTTGCTGACCGAGATGAGGCAAGTATACCAGGAAGAAGAAAGCATGATTCTTGCCAATCAAAGCATGAAAGGTAACGACGCGACATTGAAAGCACTGGAGCTAGAGGACATGGCAGACTTTTACAGAGAGCGATTGACCGACATCCGCAAGACGCAATTGAACAATAATATCCATATGAATAAATTGCAATTGGAGCTAAACAAATACAACCAGCAATTGAATGCATTAAACAGCGAACTCAACAAACCTTCATCTGATGTCACCATCAAGTTGTCGTCTAAAGTTCCTCAGAATGTGCAATTGAATTTAGAATACATCACCGGCAATACCCGCTGGTATCCGCTGTATACTCTACGAACCAAAGATCAGGGGAAAGAAGTACAATTGGCTTACAAAGCCCAGATAGTGCAGGAAACAGGATTGAACTGGGAAAATGTAAAAATCAAACTCAGTACGACTAACCCTTCTATCGACGGAACAAAACCAACCTTGAACAGATGGGATCTGGCATTTTACGAACCCGTTGTAATGTATGCCAGTCCGAAAATGAAAAAAAATGACCGCGCAGATATGTTGAGCCCTTCTGCATCTGGGATGGAATCTGATAAGATGGCAGAGGTTGAAGCAAGTAGTTCCGCCGATTATACTACAATCGTAGAAACTTCTCTTTTTGCGGAATTCGATATCGCTATTCCTTATACTATTGAATCGAACCCCACCGGACAATTGGTAGATGTACAAAACTACAACCTGCCTGTGTCCTTCCGCCATGGCGCGGTACCGAAGATGAGCAATTCGGCTTACTTGCTGGCGGACATCACCGGCTGGGAAGCACTGGCACTATTGCCAGGCACTGCACAATTGTATTATCAAAATAGTTTTGTAGGTGAATCATTTCTCGATCCGGTTAATTTCAAAGACACATTAACTCTTTCTTTAGGAGCAGATCCTAAAGTATTGATCGAACGCGAACAGGTAAAAGACTTCTCAAGTAAAAAATTAATAGGTACCAACAAGAAAGAAGAATATGCTTACCGCATCAAAGTGCGGAACACGAAA
>DATHPB010000240.1:0-5290 GCA_035484295.1 Cytophagaceae bacterium | reverse complement strand
GTTGCTGTATTAGCGGTGATGTCATTCATCACGATCACCTCTGTTTTCTTACCGGCATAGATCGCTGTACCTTCCACATCTTTGAGACGAGTGACTCCAAATGTTTTTTCTTTTTCTCCCACTACAACAATGGAATCGTATTCCAAAACCTGGTCTTTCAAACTAAGGTCCATGGAAAGATCTTTGTCTTTTACCTCTATTTCCTTCTCCAGTTTTTCATGACCCAGAGAAGAAATCGTTAACATATATTTGCTGGGCTTGACATGCTCTAATAGGTATTTACCGTTTTCGTCAGTAAGGGTATGATGCGACGTGTGCTTTAACCCGACGTTAACATTAGCCAGCTTTTCGTTTCTCACTTCTGATTTCACATTTCCCATGATAGAGAAGGTCTGAGCCTGCGCATAAGCTGAAACAAAAGCAAACAACAAACAAACAAGATATTGAGCTAATCGCATTTTACAGATTTGGTTGGAAGAAACGGGAGCACCCAGGTTTTGTGCTGGAAGCCTTCTGTTTCTTTTAAAAGATTCGTATTGGAATCTACAAAAGGTTCAGATCCTCGTCTATTAAGTGTTACATAGCTTTCAGCTGTCACAACAGGATTTTTCATTCCTTGCGTACGGTAGATTTCTCCGAGGAAATGTGCGTATTGCAAAATCATATCTGGCTGCGTGGACATCATCTTTTCTTGAAAAGGAGTCAGGTAATTGGAGTTGGCTATGTTCACAGTTTGTTTCGTCTCTTTATCCATTACATGAAAGAGTGTCATCCCCGCTTTCTCCATCAACATCACACGCCAGGAATAGCGGAACCCTTCTTCTGTCCAGAACAAATGTCCCGGATACAGTAAGTATCGCAAAGGAAGAAAAAGCTGAAGGATAAAGTAAACAGACAGTAACACTACTAGAAACTTTTTTCGTGCAGGAGCAATGTTCAGAGGAATGTTTTGTTCAACGACCGTTGATTCTTTACCCGCAAGTTTACGCAATGTCTTGATGATGCCTTCGTGAAAAGCATCACTGAAGAAGATGACAGTAATGCTCATCATGATGTAAGGAAACATTCCGATAGGAAAAAAGAGAGCGGTCAACGTGTGAAACACGACAACAAGAAAATAACCGAAGTAGACTGTTTTTTTATTGAATAAAATAAAACCGATGCACAAGTCAAAAATAAGTCCCGCCCAACTGAATACATATGCGATCCACTCTTCCTTAAGAAAAAGGCCAATCCATGGTAAATGAGAATTATCCGGCAGCCATATTCTTAAAGGCATGGCATCGATCAACCAATCGTAATTGATCTTGGAAAGTCCGGCAAAAAAATAGACGATAAATAACTGAAGTTTGAAAATAAGTATCGACCATGCAGGAACAGTCGTTACTTTAAGTGTCGGCTTGCGCCATACATCTCCTGAAAAATAACGATGAGCAGGAACCCAAATCATCAGGAAAGAAATTATGCTGACAAAATAATAATGATTGAGGTAAGTGGTTTTATCGATAAGTTCCGCATAGGTAAAACAGATAAAAAAAGTAACGATGGCCGCCCTGTAAAATAAACCTGCCATTACAAACAAAGCAGCAATAGCCATCAAGTAGAACAAACCAAACATACCAGTTGATCCCAATGGTCTTATCCAATCAAAGCCATAGTAAGTAAAATGAAAAATCGGTTTGATATAGTACGTGCTGATCCATCCTTTCGCTATGAACCGAAGGGTACTGATAAACATAATTGCACCAAAGGCTATTCTTAGAGTAACGAGCGGAGCAGCGGATACTTGTACAGCGATAGAAAGATAGTCTGTCCATCGCTTGAAGAGGTTCTGCTTAATCACCGTCATTATCACCGTAAGAAATTAAGATCCCCATCGCCGCGGGCATTTCTTGTTTGATCAAAGGAAGTTGTCTTTGCAATTCCCCGTATGCAGCCAACACTGTTCCCCGGTTATTGCTTAACGTAATGGCTAGGGGATCTGGAACCAATGTCATTTTATTGACAGCAGAAATATATTGTGCTTTAATCAATGGATCCAGCGCAGTTCCGTCACTTTGTCTGGTGGCGTCGATACCGATGAGATAATCGTCAAAACCAATGGTGTCTGTCGAAGAAGCACCTTGTCCAAGGTAAAGTTTTTGCGAAGCTTTCAATTCCAGCTGGATCAATTCAGAAGAGATTCCGCTGTAGAAAGCTTCTACTTCACTGGAATCAGAATTAAGCGGAACATACATTTTATAATATTTCATGTTGTCGTAATCCTGTACAAATTGATTCATCAATAAGCCCATGGAACTTGCTGCATCTGTTCCGTTGTTGGAGATAAAGGTATTGATGTAATTTCCTCCGGTTGGCAACCAGGTATTCAATACCGTATTCGTTTTGTCTTTCATTCTTGAAGTAATCTTAGAAAGATAATTGAAACGATTGGTGGCGTCAGTTGCCGTTGTATACTTTGCCAGAATAGCAGTATTATCTGTACCCGTACCGAACAATAAATAATCGACGGCCGGAAAACCCTGTATAGAAAACACTGCATCTAGGTTAGACTGCTGATCAGGAGTCTTTGCTATGTTGCTGTTAATGCTTACTACATCTGCAGGATAAGTATCCATGAGACTTCTAAAGCTACCTGATGCTCCTATATTGTCAGTAGCAGGACCAAAGTCAAATGTGGTGCAACGTTGCCATATTTTATACGCTGCCTTGTGAAGCTCCTGAACGTTGGACAGACTCGTTGCATCAGGTGCATTTTTAAAAGCAGTCACTCCTGAGTCCAATTGATTTAACGCTGTAGCGAGTGCTTGATAATTTGGAACGATGATGTTGTTACCAATATTCGTCAACAGAGGAGTTCTGTTATAATTCGCAGAGGGGTCCTCACCGGCTTTCTTTTTACAAGCTGTAGTAATGGTTCCAAGAGACAATATACCGACAGCAACAACAATCAATACATGATTTAATTTCATAATATGACCAAACTAGACATCGGCTGTTACATAAATGTAACAGCCGATATTCCTGAATATGAATGATAAGTTGAAAAACAGATGGTTATTTTAAGTTCACACCAAAGATCGCGATGACTTGATCTCTTATGTAAGCAATATCGCCGCCGGGACCAGTACCTGTTACTTGCCAGATATCATGCGTAGTATCATTGTAATGCAAGTGATCCAGCAGATCTTGAATTTGCGATTCTGAAATGGCTATGCCTTGTACATACCTCATGGCTATTACTTGACCAATCATTTCCGATACCACTCCATTTCTACCTGCATTGTCTCCAGATGCTTTGCCTATGTATTCCACATATTCCTGAAGTATTGTCGCACCTAAGAATTTACGAAGTGTACTTTTAATGACATCAATCTGAAGATCTCTTGTCGCGTAATCTTTATTTGTAATGGAAGCTCTCCCTATAATGAAAGCAGTAACTAATTTTTTTGTACAAAATAAGTCTGTCGTATTATCTATTTGTGTGGAATAATTACCGACATAAAAGAATTTAGATTTGTTTGCTTTAACAAAAGTCGTATCAGTTAAGCTAGAAACAGGAGCAACAGGGAAACCTAAATAACCATATGCCTCGTCCCATGCATGCTCTTGCGCAGTATACGTTTTGCCCGTTACCAATGTCGTATTATCAATATCATTGATAGCTTCCAGACGTTTTAAAATTTGATTAATCACCAACGAACCAAACTGTACTTTTTGTATTAGCTGGGCATAATTAATACCATTTGCATCAAATAATATATAGGAGGAACCAGACTTTCCTAAACCAGCGACTCCTTCAGCAGCAGTAGGTGTAGGTGTGGAACTACCATTGTATGTAGCCGATTGACTTGCCGTCACATATTTGCCAAGAAACGTTTGAATTAAAACAGGGTCTGCATTCTCACTTGACAAACTCAGGCCACTGGTATTCCAACTTACTGTATCAAAAGGACTGCCTGTATTGGTAAATAAATTTGCCAATCTTGTGGAATCTACTGACTGAGCAGCTGCATTGCTTGAACTAGGAATGGCTTTTTTCAATTCTGCTTCCAATCCGTTTTTGAACATGCTCAATCTGGTCAACTCATCAGAATATTCAGCATTGGAATAATTGTAAGAAGAACTATAAGAAGGACTGCTGGAATCATCGTCCTTCTTTTTACAAGAGGTCAAAAGAGTAATGATAGCTAATGAGCTTAAAAAGAGCGTGTTTTTCATGATATAGTGCATATTATTATTTTTAATTAATCTAAATAAAAACAAATATGCGGTTCGAAAAACAAAAAAACAATCCTTATTTAGAATTAATTTAAATAAGGATTCAGTAAAAATCTTAATCCTATTGACTATTAATAAATTAAAGATAAAAATATCCTGGCTTAAGGTATCGAGTCAAACTTCCATTACCAACCATTACAAGTAAGCCTGACCTTTGCTCAAGTAAACCGACATGTTATAGATGTATAGAATAACTCAAAAAGGATCATAAAATAAACTTCGGGGTCTCTAATAATAAATGAAGAGGTTTTTCCGATCTAGTATAATATACTTTAACTTGAATTGTTTTAGCATTTAATCTAACCAGTAGAGCAGTGGAAAAAAGAATTAAGAATAAAGCCAGTCAGATCAAAATACCTCTATTCATAGCCCTTGCCGTCATCGTCGGTATTTTCATAGGAGCCGGAGCCGCAAAAAAAGAAGGCTCTACTAATATCACAGGAACCTACATGCGTTTTCTGGAAATCATCAATTACATCGACCGTGATTATGTGGATACAGTAAACATTGACGAACTGGTGGATTATTCTATCACTCAGATGCTGGAAAAACTGGATCCCCATACCGCTTACATTCCTAAGAAAGATGTGGACATTGCACGTTCCCAATTGGAAGGAGACTTCGAAGGAATCGGAATTGAGTTCAACATCATCAAGGACACCATATATGTAGTTGCTCCTATCAGTGGAGGTCCATCAGAAGCCGTCGGCTTACAGGCAGGCGATAAGATTGTGAAGGTAGACGGAGAAACTGTAGCCGGAAAATCCATCACTAATTACGACGTGTTTAAAAAATTGCGTGGCAAGAAAGGAACGAAAGTAGTGGTCAGCATCAAACGCAAAGGTCAGACGAAGTTACTTGATTATACCATCATCAGAGACAAAATACCGACTTACTCCGTCGATGCGTATTACATGATCGACGATCAATCGGGCTATATTAAAGTCAATCGTTTTGCTGCCAATACTTACAATGAATTCAGTACAGCCATGAAGGAATTGAAGGCAGC
>DATHPB010000239.1:0-5397 GCA_035484295.1 Cytophagaceae bacterium | reverse complement strand
CACCGAGCTTACCTTCCGAACCTACTTCCCTTGCCACACGCGTTACTTCTGAACCGAAGGAGTTCAATTGATCCACCATGGTGTTGATGGTATTTTTCAATTCGAGGATTTCACCTTTTACGTCCACGGTGATTTTTTTCGACAAATCGCCTTTCGCCACGGCGGTAGTTACCTCTGCGATGTTCCGCACTTGTGCCGTCAGGTTCGATCCCATCTGGTTTACCGAGTCGGTCAAGTCTTTCCACACTCCACCGACTCCTTTTACTTTCGCTTGCCCACCGAGCTTGCCTTCCGAACCTACTTCCCTTGCCACACGGGTTACTTCCGCAGAGAAAGAGTTGAGCTGATCCACCATGGTATTGATGGTATTTTTCAATTCGAGGATTTCTCCTTTTACGTCTACTGTAATTTGTCTTGACAAGTCACCTTTCGCTACGGCCGTTGTTACCTCTGCGATGTTACGCACCTGGCCTGTTAAGTTCGATGCCATCTGGTTTACCGAGTCGGTCAAATCTTTCCATGTACCTGCAACTCCTTTCACCTGTGCTTGTCCGCCAAGTTTCCCTTCTGTTCCTACTTCCAGTGCTACACGGGTTACTTCAGAGGAGAAGGAGTTGAGCTGATCCACCATGGTGTTGATGGTATTTTTCAATTCGAGGATTTCACCTTTTACGTCCACGGTGATTTTACGGGACAAATCGCCTTTCGCCACGGCGGTGGTTACCTCTGCGATGTTCCGCACTTGCGCGGTCAGGTTTGATCCCATCTGGTTTACGGAGTCGGTCAAGTCCTTCCATACACCTGCTACCCCTTTTACTTTTGCCTGTCCACCGAGTTTACCTTCAGAACCTACTTCCCTTGCCACACGGGTTACTTCCATGGAGAAGAGATTCAACTGCTTCACCATGTCGTTTACTTCTTTCGCGATACGCGCAAATTCTCCTTGCAATTGGTGTCCTCTTATTTCGAGCGACATTTGCTGTGATAAGTTTCCTTTCGCCACCGAACTGATTACGTGTGCAATCTCAATCGTTGGATGTACCAAGTCCGAAATCAATGAGTTGAGGGAGTCAACGCCGCTGCTCCATGCCCCTTTGGCTTGCGGGACCTCTATGCGTTGTGTCAACTTTCCCTGCTTACCAATCGTATTACGGGCTTTGGTGAATTCCTCGATCATCTTTTCATTCAGGGAAATGATGTCGTTGAGTGTGTCGCAAATTTTCCCGTTGATACCTACCTGATCGATGGGCATGCGTGCATTAAAATTTCCGTTACGGATTTCCATGAGCACGCGCAACAAATCTTTTGGATCGAATCCATCTGACCATTCTTCCTTGGAATGGTTGTCAACAAGTTTAGCTTTGCTTTTTGTTGCTGTTGTTTTAGGCCGGTTGAGTACAGCTGTATCAGCTGAATCGTTGGCAATTTTGCTTTTCGTACTCATGCATCAGGGTTATGGCGGTAAAGAATCAATTGGCAAATAGATTGGGCAAAAATCACCTAGCTAATGCATGATGCAAATATCATACGGGGCAAACTGTGGAATCGGACTTTATGAAAGATTGATGAACATAAATAATAAAGGCACTTCTATAAGCTTCTATTTCAAAGGAGTTATACTGTATAAAGTCTTTTAATTAAAAAGGCGCACATTAAAAGTGGGGAATCATTTGACCTAAAAAATGACCAATTCGGGATTTTATTTCCCCAAAGTGTTGACTTTTTCCATGTGCTTTTTGCTGTGAAACATAAACTCGCCAAGCAGGTTTTTGTTCTATTCTAATTCTAGAAAAGTAACCGTAATTTGCTATTGTTCTTCTCTGTAATACACTTTGTAAAACTTCATGTGTTTCTCCTCGTCGTATCCTTGCTCAATCAGGTCGCGGTTTCCATGCACATAGATATGAAAGTTTTTATCCAGTTTCAGAACACTTTTAAATACGCGCGCCTGTTTTTTGACGGCTTGTGTTGAAATGTTGAATTCATCGACAAGAGGTAAATTGTTCTCGTCGGCAAACTCTTTACGAAAACGCTGAAACGATTCACTGATGCCTGGATCTTGGATGACTTCTTCTTCAAACTGTGTGCGATCAAATTGTTCCTGTTTCTTGAAGAAAGCCACAGAACGATTCATCAGGTCGATCTGATCGGTGCGTTCTACTTGAAATTCTTCGGGAAGACGTTCTGTTACAAATTCCTTACACATCTTCATGTAGTTTTCTGTGTAGTGAAAGCTGTCGTCACGCGTTCTCACGGATAAGAATTTCTCTTTCCAGTATTTGGCTTCGTCTCCTTTATTGGTGCGGTCCATCAGTTGTACGCGGAATCCGTCTTTCTGATCTACATTGTAAATCATGCAGGCTTTATCCAGTTTGTCTATGTCTAATCCTTCGTCTGAATGAACCGTATAAGCATCGTCTATCGATGAAACCTTTAAGAAGGAAGCTCTGCTTTCTGATTTGAACAGGCCAATGGCTTCTGTCAATTCTCCATCCAGTTCTATACTGTCGAAGTACACACAATATAATTCTCCTGCTTTGATGTTGGGATGATCACATTGTTGGTAAAGATGTTTGGCGAGTTCTATACTGCGAAGGAAGAAACCATCAGGATCATTGAAAATTTCAGAAGCAAGTCCGTACACTTCATTGTATTTCAAGTTATTTTCATGATGCAAATGGTAGTACTCTTTTCCTTTGAGCGGTTTAAGAAAATACTTCATCAGCAATTCCTGAGTACGTTCATCTGTTCGTGTCAATGCTTTGGAGAGTTTTAATTCTTCTTCTTGCAGTGCATTGCCTACGAAATGTACAGCGAGCTGACTAAATGTTAAAATCCCTTCGAACGAAGCGTGCTGTTCGGTATGTTCCATGCTTAAAGTTACGGAAACTCATACAGCATTACCACGTCCAACATTTATTGGCATCATATTTACTTTATTGGAGTAAAGAACAACCCCAAAAACCCGCTATGATACAACGAATAAGCAGTCTGCCTGATACCATGGTTGGTTTTAGGGCAGTAGGAGAAATTACAAGGGAAGATTATGACGAAGTAGTTATACCGGCAGTGTACGAAATCGTAGAAAAAACGGGACAGTTGAATTACCTGTTGGTCATCGATACCTCTCTGCAAAATTTTACAGCAGGTGCTTGGATCAAAGATGCTATTTTGGGCATTAAAAATTTGACCAAATGGCACAGAGCAGCAATTGTCACTGAATCGGCCGTTATCCGAAAATTTACAGATTTCTTCAGTGCTTTAATTCCAGGCGAATTTAAAGGATTTAGCCATGAACATCTTCAGGAAGCTATCGATTGGATTTCTTCTAAAGAATCGGTTTCCGCCAATCGTTGATAAGATTGCTACAGAAAAAAATAGTGCGGGATAGAAGATATCCCACACTATTTTTCATAATAAAAGAATTTATTGCTTCAAGGCTTTGATCATTTTTGATGTCCCGTTTTGAGAAATCTTGATGAAATACAAGCCATTGGTTAACGATTTACCCAGTGTTATTTTTTCTGTAGAAAAGAAAAGCTGTGTATAGAGCAGTAATCCGTTGGCATTGTATATGTCTGCTTGCAGTTGTTCTGCTTGATCACTATCTACAGAAAGAGATGTTTCATCTACAAAAGGGTTAGGAGCGAGGTGAATGTTGGAAGCAGAAGTATTGTCGCTGTTTAAGATGCCGGTAGAGACAGAGGCCGTAAAGCTGATGTCATCAATGGCTACGTCGTTATAGAATCCCGTTACATTTTCAAAAACATCCAGTGATACACTTCCTGTTGAGGTTGCTGTGTATGTTCCGGTAATTTGCGTCCAGTTATTCACTGCAGTTTGAGTTAGGTCAGGTGAAGTAACAATGACATTACCATCTACACGAAGGCTTACACTAGGGAGAGGTGATTCTATACCTGCACCGGAACCTGGATTGACAATATTTTTCACCCAAGCTGTGTAGGTATATTGTTTGCCGCTTTCTACGTTTACAGACTGTATCCACACACGTGTATTGGGAGCAGCGTTGCCGTCATTGATCAGGAAATTAGTACCGTCTATCAGACGACTGGTACCGTACCATGGTCCGTTCCATGTAGCGGCGTTTGTGGTGACTGCAAAATGTCCAGGACCGTCTATTGTTGGAGTAGGATCGCAATCCGAATCAGAACTGAAGCTGGTTGCTGGGCAAACGTGTGCATCGGCAAAATTACCGTTGACAACTAAGTTAGTTTGCGCTATAGACTGATGATTCATGCAAAAAACCATCGTCAATAATGCAAAAATGGTAGTAGTCGTTTTCTTCATAAAGTGGGTTAAAAATAAATGATAAATAACATATTGAAACCCCGAAGTTAGGGGTTTGGCTAAAAACAAAAAATACTTATTAATGGGGATGCTTTTGAACAGTTTAGGGGAGGAGTGACAGATGTTTCAAGTGGAAGTGGCTTGACAACTATTCAAAATGACAAAAGCGCAAAACTTTTAAAGTTTCGCGCTTTTGTACAGGTTATGAATAAGTAGTTGCTTTGTTACTGATTGATACAGAAAGGATCCAAGAAGTAACCGGGAAAGCAAAACTTTTTATCGGGCCGACACAACATCGAATAAACCGGAGTCTTTTGCTTCTAAGTTGCTGGTTCCCATCAAGTAAAGATCCACATTACGAGCTGCCTCACGGCCTTCGGAAATTGCCCAAACTACCAATGATTGACCTCTCCTCATATCTCCTGCTGCAAATACCTTAGGATTATTGGTCTGGTATTCTGCATTCGCTTTCACATTTCCTCTTTCGTCGTATTCTACGCCAAGGTCATTTAGCATACCTGCATGTTGAGGATGTAAGAAACCCATAGCCAATAAAGTCAGTTCGCAAGGAATGATTTTTTCTGTACCTTCCAATTCTTGGTATTTTGGAAGTTTACCTTCTTCTGCTTTTGTCCAGCCCATTTCAGCTATTTTCAAACCAGTCAGGTTACCGTTGGCATCACCAATGAATTCTTTTGTTACGACTGACCATTGACGGGTACATCCTTCATCGTGAGAGGTAGAAGTCCTCAGGATCATTGGCCAGTTTGGCCAAGGCGTACTCTCGTTTTTCCCTTCCGGAGGCTTTGGCATCAATTCAAATTGAGTAATGCTTTTTGCTTTGTGACGGTTGGAAGTTCCCACACAGTCAGCACCTGTATCACCACCACCGATGACCACTACGTTTTTATCCGTAGCGAATATTTCACCGTGTTTATAGGCAGTTCCTGTATGATCGACTTCTACTTTTTTACCGCCTACTCTTTTGTTTTGTTGTGACAAGAACTCCATGGCGTAGTATACACCTTTCAGGTTGCGACCTGGTATTGGCAAGTCTCTTGGTACGGTAGAACCGCCTGTTAAAACGAT
>DATHPB010000238.1:0-9457 GCA_035484295.1 Cytophagaceae bacterium | reverse complement strand
AACAAGCTAGTCGAAACACAGGGATTTACCAATCATCAGATCGAATCCGTTATCAAGTACACGTATTCCGACGGCTTGCTAAGTACCAAAAAAGAATACGATGCTCATCATGAACTCTTGACGGATAGTAAGTATCTATATGATAAAGACAAACGCTTGACGCAAATAATCACCACCAACCATACGACGCATACGCACACGGTCGCTCATTACACTTACGAATAAAGCCTACTGATTTTACGGAATAAACGAACCGATCCCTCATGAAAAAAACACTCCTACTGATTTATCTTTTGGTGAATGTTCTTCCACTAACCGCACAGGAGCTCTATCAACCGCGCCAGATCAGGCAAGCCTATGACAAGCAAACCCGCTCTGCAGACGGTAAGCCCGGCAAGAATTACTGGCAAAACACTGCTCAGTACAGAATCGACCTGCAGGTCACTCCTCCCGATCGCCGTGTCAAAGGAAAGGAAATCATCACGTATACCAATAACAGTATGGATACCTTGAAATCGATTGTTATTCGGTTGATCTTAAACAGTCACATGCCAACAGCAGTCAGGCAATGGCCGGTATCTGTCAATTACCTCACCTCAGGTGTGCACATCGACAGTTATATGGAAAACGGCAAGACCGTTACCTGGGAAGAAAGCGACAAAGACCGCATCACGTTTCGCCAGGTACAATTGAACACACCGCTTGTACCTAAAGGATCCGTGCAACTTTCGTTCGATTGGCATTACGACCTCTCCGTAGAAAGCGATCGAGAAGGAGCCATAGACAGCACCACTTTTTTTCTTGCGTACTTCTATCCTCGTGTCGGAGTATACGACGATTACAATGCCTGGGACATGACTCATTTTCCCGAAGCCATAGAATTTTACAACGACTTTAATAATTACGAACTGCAGGTGACCGTTCCGCAAAACTATGTGGTATGGGCCACCGGTGACTTGCAAAATCCGGAAGAGGTATTACAACCGGAATACGCAAAACGGCTGAAACAGTCGATGACGAGCGACGATATCGTTTCCATTGCCAATGCCAGAGACGTAGCTTCTAAGAACATTACACAGCAACATTCCAATACCTGGAAATGGAAAGCCGATGACATTTCAGACTTGGCGCTGGCCATCAGCAATACCTATGTATGGGATGCTTCCAGCGTTATCGTAGACGACCTCACCAAACGCCGTGTCAGCGTGCAATCTGCTTACGCCGATAGTTCGGCGGACTTCCATCAGATGGTAAAGTTTGGCAGACATGCCCTGGACTGGTTTTCTCATCATTGGCCGGGTGTTCCTTATCCTTATGCTAAAACCAGCGTCATTCAAGGCTTCGCCGACATGGAATACCCGATGATGGTCAATGACAACACACAACAGGATACAGACTTTGCTCGCTTTGTCGTAGAACATGAAATCGCACACACCTGGTTTCCTTTTTACATGGGCATTAACGAAACACGCTATGGCTTCATGGATGAAGGATGGGCAACGGCTTTGGAATACCTCATAGGAACCGATGACATGGGCAGTATCAAAGAAGACTCCTTATTCAAAATGTTTCGCGTGAACCGCTGGGCGAAAAATCCGATCGCTGAATCTGATCTTCCCATCATCACACCGACGAGTTCTATGACAGGCCCTTCCCTGCGTAACAACGAGTACGGTAAAGCAGCCTTGGGTTATCTTGCCGTCAAAGAATTGCTGGGAGATGAATTGTTCAGGAAAGCCTTGCATACCTTCATGGATCGCTGGCACAGCAAACACCCTACACCGTGGGACATGTTTTATTCGTTCAACGACGGATCAGGGAAAAATCTCAATTGGTTTTGGAACAACTGGTATTTCAGCAATCATTACATCGATCTTGCTTTAAGCGATATCAAGCCTTCCGGTAAAACGACAATAACCCTTCGCAATGTTGGTGGTTTTGCAATTCCTTTCAACGTCATCGTCACGTACCACGATGCAACTACCGAACAGTTTCATTATACTCCCGCGGTATGGGAGAAAGATCAACGTCAAATTCAGTTGAAACTGACTACTCCCAAAAAAGTGAAAGCTCTACAGCTTGAAACAGGTATCTACATAGACGCAGACGATCGGAATAACCATTGGAACCAGTAAAAATTGTACCGTACCTACTCTTTATCATTAAAATGGCCTGCAATGAACGCATAAGCCTAACTGGGTTTCTTACTGATTTTTTCTTTGTGCTTTCAGATAAAATAGGTAGCTTCAGTTACATGTCGATGTGCGCCTATCTCCTGTCAAGGAAAAGCATTAAGAACATGCTTTCACACATTGACATTTTTGCATACCATACTGTTCAGGATTTTTCATTAAGTCGGGTACCATGAATAGACAAACAGATTGGAGTACTCCAAAAAAACTTTTACTGTCCATTTTCTTTGGATTGGCGAGTCTATTACTCGCTCCTTTCGGCATCCTTGTACACTTAGGAGATATTCCCGTGGACATTCCCTGGGTGCAAATTTTCCCCATACTCGTTGCCATGTCATTCGGATGGCGCTACGCACTGGTCACTGGCTTATCGGGCGCCGCCTTCTTTCCATTTCTGCTTTGGCCGGAAGACGGATGGGCCAACATCACCACCTGTTTCGTTTTTCTGTCCATGTTCATTTTACTGGGTCTGGCTCAGGAGAATGATTGTTTTAAACGTATTACATCCCAACCATTGCGCGTGGCACTTGCACTTTCCATCTATATCATCCTGAACAGTGTATATACCGTTTTCTTTTTCAATGTCATGCTGGGTCTCAATCCAGCCTTCTGGAAAGTAGGTTCACTCACTTACATACCGCCAGACATTGTATTAGGATTCGCCTTCAAAGACTGCATCAATGTCATCGTACTGACCATGACAGCCGATACACTGCTTCGATTGCCCTTAACAAGAAAAATGCTGGGCATGCCAATACCTGATGCTATGGAGAACAATACTCCTATTTTCATCAGCACACTATTTATTCCTGTTGTCGTTTGGCTAGCCTTTATAGGATTGGGGTTTACCCTATTGAGAGGTACACACGTGTTACAATACGAGCACAAGTCGTTCGCACTGTTAGTGATCCTGGCCAATGGTTTTCTGGTTTCTCGTTTGCTCTTTCACTTCAGTGAAAAGCAATACGAACAGAGAAAAAAATACGAGTTGGCCATAGAAACTAAGAATCAAAAATTGGTATTGCAAAACAAAGAGCTGGAACAGTTCGCCTACATCGCATCGCACGACTTGCAAGAACCTTTACAAACATTGACCAGTGTCTCTTCCTTATTGAAAGAAGAATACAAAGACAAACTGAATCATCCCGGAGATACCTACCTCGATTTTATCATGCAATCCTCTCAACGGATGCGAGAATTGGTAAAGGGTTTGCTCGAGTATGCACGGATAGGAAAAACGGGAGAAGCTGTTGCTGTCAACACCAATCAACTGGTCATCGACATTCTTGCAGACATGGCAAGTATCATAGAAGCGAAAAGTGCACGCATCACTGCAGATCATTTACCGGTTGTACACGGATATGCGTCAGAGTTGAGACAGTTGTTTCAAAACCTCTTAAGCAACGCCATAAAGTTCAGTAAAAAAGAAGTCCCTCCTAAAATTCACATCTCCGCAAAAAAACAAGCTGACCGTTGGTTGTTCAGCATGCAAGACAATGGTATAGGAATAGAGAAAAAAGACATGGACAAAATATTCGTTATCTTTAAACGACTACATAACCGTAATGAGTACGAAGGGACAGGCATAGGACTGGCACATGGCAAGAAAATCATCTCCTTGCACGAGGGTGACCTATGGGTAGATTCCAAACTGGGAGAAGGCAGCATCTTTTATTTTACCATTCCCATCGAAAAGACTTCATGAAAAAGAAATTGAATTGTGTGTTACTGGTGGACGACGACAATGTCACCAATTTTCTTCACAGCAAGGTAATCGAAAAAGCAGGCGTCGCAGACCGTATAGAGGTAAAGTTGAACGGACAAGAGGCTATTGACTTTCTTACCCATCAGAACAACACCCATGAAGCCATCATACCTTCCTTAATTTTGCTTGACATCAATATGCCCATCATGGACGGTTGGGAATTTTTAGAAGCTTACCGCGATCAGAAAATGCTGGCCAATAGTAAAACCAACATTGTCATGCTCACTACTTCGTCCAATCCTGACGACAAACAAAGGGCAGAAAACATTCCCTTTATTTCTGCCTTCAAAAACAAACCGCTCACTCTTGAAATGTTGGATGAAATCCTTCAAGAGTATTTTTAAGGATCTTCTTCCAGGTATTTTTTGGGCATTCTCCAGAAATGAGTAGATTGATCCGTTACTATTTCATTCCTACGCATGCAGTACATTCGTTTTTATTTGCAACGACACAAGTATGAGATCCTGCTATTAGCGCTGATTCAACATTTGTTCATCGGCATCTTCATGAAGGATATGGATTTTTATACCGAAATCATATGGCCATTCAACATGGTATTGTTGGGTATTGCCAGTGTGGCTGTATTTGTAGAAAAATCAAAATGGAAAAATACGATTACCAATTTTCTTTTCCTTCTTGTATTCCTGCTTCCTTTAAGTCTTCCTTTCGTAGGGGCCATTCCACATTTCATGTCACTGTTGAGTCTGACCTATGTATTGTTTTTTGCATTCATCTTCTGGGAAGTGATGAAATTTTTAATCAAACCCAGCTACATCAATGCGGACATCATCTCTGGTTCTGCCTGCGGGTATCTGCTGCTGATAGAAATCGGAGTCTTCCTTTTACAGAGTTTGTTTTATTACGATGCCACCTCGTTCAAAGGTATTGACATAGCCAATCACGCAACGGTCTTTATCGACCTGGTTTATTTCTGTTGCATCACACTTACCAGCATCGGTTTTGGCGACATCACACCACATGCACATTACATGAAACTGATCACCTCTCTTTTCGGTATCATCGGCCAGTTTTATTCTGTCGTATTGATAGGTATTCTGATCAGTAAATTTTCTTCACAATCAGGTTCTTCCCGTAAGGAATAATCACAACGGATCATATTTCTTTTTCAAGAAGAGTAACAGCCTAACAAACTGTCCCATTTTTTAACATGCCAGCTTTTGTTCGTTTCAACTATCCTTGTAAATTACAGTCCGTTATTTCCTTCTTCTTTTATGTCAAAACCTTTAATCATTGAAAACCGCATCAGCATTGCCGCACCGGCAACGAAAGTATGGGATGCACTCACCAATCCTTCTCAAACAAAGAAATACATGTTCGGTTGCGAAGCCTTGTCCGACTGGAAAATTGGAAGTCCTTTGTTGTGGCAAGCCCATTACGAAGGGAAAGACACGGTATTTGTAAAAGGGAACATCGTCGACATCAAAGCACCTTCATTGCTTGTGTACACTGTCTTCGATCCTCATTCAACCATACCCGACATTCCGGAAAATTACCTAACGGTTACCTATCATGTCTACGAAACCAACGGTGAAACCCTGCTCACTGTAACTCAAGGAGACTATTCCACAGTCGCAGAAGGCGAACGACGTTACCAGGAATCTTCCAACGGTGGTGAGGGATGGAATCCTATTTTAGTGGAGATAAAAAAACTGGCAGAAGGTGAATAAAGCGTTAACATTAACAAGCCAGAAATAACAAATTGCAAATACCAAAAAACAAATAAATTACAAATCACAATCATCAAAGAGCCTATTTGTTTTGACTTTGGAGCTTGGATTTTATTGGGGATTTGAATATTTGAAATTTGGAATTTTACAATCAACCTAAGGTGATATATATGGATAGTCATTAAATTAAATATCCACACCAGGAACATTTCCAAAATATTTTTTGTCTCTTCTAGCATGACACCACAACAACTCACTGTGAAAATGGCGCTCATTGCCTGGGATACCCAGGTAAGCAGAGCCGAAAAAGTATTCCATGGTTTTACCGATGAACAACTCTGGCAGGAAGTATCTCCAGGCAGAAACAGAGGAGTTTATTTACTGGGCCATCTTGTTGCTGTCAACGACGGTATGTTTAAGTTGTTTGGCATAGGAGAACGATTGCATCCTGAATACGATATTCCTTTTCTCTCCAGTCCGGATAAATCCAATCATGATTTTCCTTCTACCACTGTCTTGCGTCAGGCCTGGACAGAAGTGCATACGAAGCTTGCAGAAAGCTTTCAACAGCTCTCTCCGGAAGAATGGTTCCAACGCCACCAGTCCATGACCGACGAAGATTTTGCTAAAGAACCTCATCGTAATAAACTGAGTGTTCTATTGAACAGAACCAGCCACATCGCCTACCACATGGGGCAGGTAGCATTGATTAAGAAATAGCAGAGAACAAATAAAAAAGGAGAGCAAGCTCTCCTTTTTTATTTGTTCTCTGTAGCATTATTTTTTTCGTTCTATATCTCTCAGGTTTTCCATCTTTTTATTTTGCAGGAATCCGTTGATGTCGTATAAATGTTCCTTGATGCGTTTGTTTCCGAACTCGTACACTTTCGTTGCCAAACCGTCCAGGAAATCCCTATCGTGAGAAACCAGGATCAACGTGCCGTCAAAGGCCTGCAAAGCTTCTTTCAAAATGTCTTTCGTCTTTATGTCCAGGTGATTGGTAGGTTCATCGAGGATCAATAGGTTCACCGGTTCCAACAACAACTTGATCATGGCCAGACGTGTTTTTTCTCCTCCCGACAATACCTTCACTTTTCTTCCGGAAATTTCCCCACCAAACATGAAGGCTCCCAATATGTCTCTGATCTTTGTGCGCACATCACCTACCGCAATGTGATCGATGGTATCAAACACTGTCAATTCACCGTCCAGCAAGGCCGCCTGGTCTTGAGAGAAATAACCGATCATCGCGTTATGCCCCAGTTGCACTTTACCGTCGAAGTCAATTTCTTTCATGATGGCTTTCACCAGTGTCGATTTACCTTCCCCGTTTTTCCCAACCAATGCAATCTTCTCTCCTCTTTCAATCGTCAGCGATGCATTGGCAAATACCACGTGGTCTCCGTATTTTTTCGTCATGTCTTCTATGATGACCGGATAATTTCCTGAGCGTGGAGCAGGAGGAAATTTCAGGTTCAACGAAGAAGTATCCACTTCATCTACTTCAAGTATTTCCAGTTTCTCCAGCATCTTCACACGAGACTGTACCTGCAATGTTTTGGAATACGTTCCTTTGAAACGTTCGATGAATTCCATGTTATCAGCAATCATGCGCTGTTGTTCCTCTACTGCCTTCTGTTGGTGCTCACGACGCTCCTTACGCAATTGCAGGTATTGAGAGTAGTTGACTTTGTAATCGTAAATACGACCCATTGTCACTTCAATCGTACGATTGGTAATCGCATCCACGAAAGCCCTGTCGTGTGAAATTACCATCACGGCTTTTGCACTGTTCAATAAAAAATCCTCCAGCCATTGAATGGATTCTATGTCGAGGTGATTGGTAGGTTCATCCAATAAAATCAAATCGGGTTCTTGCAACAGAATTTTAGCCAGCTCAATGCGCATCCTCCAGCCTCCACTAAATTCACTGGTCATGCGTTTGAAATCCTCACGCATGAATCCAAGGCCTAGCAAAGCTTTCTCGATCTTATCGTCAAAATTGATTTCTTCTATGGAATAATATTTTTCTCCCAACTCAGAAACTTTTTCGATCAGCTTCATGTAATCTTCCGACTCGTAATCGGTTCTGGTTTCCAATTCATGATTCAGTTTTTCCATCTCCGCCTTCATGCCCAATACTTTGGCAAAAGCCTTTGCCGTTTCATCAAACACGGTGCAATCGTCTTTAGTCAGCAAATGTTGCGGAAGGTAAGCAATGACAGCATCTGCAGGTGCAGATATTTTCCCTGAGGTAGGTTTTTCCACTCCGGCAATGATTTTCAACAACGTCGATTTGCCCGCGCCGTTCTTACCCATCAGGGCAATCCTGTCTTTTTCGTTGATGTTGAATGAAATGTCACTGAAGAGTGTAGCACCACTGAACGCTTTCCCTATACCGTCTACTGAAATCATAAATTCTTGGAGATTTGGTAAAACCCACTACAAAACTTGTACAAGCATTCCTAAAAACCAAATTATTGGCAAAATATAGTGGGCCTCGACCACAGAGGGCGTAGGATTTCAAGAATTATTGCGACTTTTTAATTAACTTTGAAAAGAGTACAGATGAGTGAGTAGAGCAAAGACAAGGAATAAGCGGTATTGGGCGTGCCCTTCGAGTCTGGTGGAATTACGCTCGCAATCTTCACCTTATCGTGTCTGATTGTGTTCTCGAATCAAGACTATACTCTTTTTCAACTGTATGGTCTCGCTGCGGGCCTTTCTCTTCTATCCTTTAGACAACAATATTAGTAGACCGTAAATACTTCCATTCATTATGGACAATGACGCATTAGAAAATTTAAAAGAAGCGCTCAAACATTCTCCCCATAACATCCCATTAAAATTGTTGTTGGCTGAATCTTTATACAATCTCCATCGCATTGACGAAGCAGAAAAACAATACACGGAAATACTCGCTTTTGAAGACAACGATAAAGCGAAATTAGGATTGGCCAAAGTCTATTTCAAGAAAAACAATTACTCCACCTGCAATGTCATTCTCGAGGATCTGATCAAAAAAAATCCGGACAACATCGAGATCCTGGTTTTGCATGCCAAGGCCTTACTAAAAGAAAACCTAACCTCTGAAGCAATACACGCCTATCAACACGTATTGCAACTCAATCCTTCTTTTAAGGACGATGAACTGGACGCACGACTGCGTCAAACTACTCAGACTACGCAAAGTCCGGAAGACGTACATCCAGATCACGCTGCTTTTCTGGAAAAACCTTCCGTTAATTTCGGCGACGTAGGTGGCATGCTAACCGTGAAAAAAGAAATCGAACTGAAAATCATACATCCGCTCAACCATCCGGAACTCTATAAAGCCTATGGTAAAAAAACAGGCGGTGGTATTTTGCTGTACGGCCCTCCTGGTTGCGGAAAAACACACATCGCACGTGCAACAGCCGGACAGGTGAATGCGCGCTTCATCAGTGTAGGACTTAACGACATCCTTGACATGTGGGTAGGCAACAGCGAAAAGAACTTACACGAAGTTTTTCAAACCGCAAGAGCCAATGCACCTTGTGTTTTATTTTTCGACGAGATCGATGCACTCGGCGCCAGTAGAAGCGACATGAAGCAATCGAGCGGTAGGCATTTGATCAATCAGTTTTTACAAGAACTGGACGGCATAGACAACAACAACGAGGGTGTATTGGTATTAGGTGCAACCAACACACCGTGGCACCTTGACGCTGCCTTTAGAAGACCGGGACGGTTCGACCGCATCATCTTTGTTCCCCCTCCTGACGCTGAAGCGAGGGAAACCATCTTCAAGCTCAAACTGCACAACAAACCGA